>NZ_JBEOOG010000013.1:0-73678 GCF_040308965.1 Pseudoalteromonas sp. MER144-MNA-CIBAN-0113 | reverse complement strand
AAAAGAAAATGGCAGGGCTAGACGATGATTATCGCTCAACCCTGTTAGAATCTGGGATTAAAATGCGCTAGCCGTGGATACTATGTAGGCATCCTTTAAATATATTCTACCCAACGTATTCCCTTACTAATAACTAGCCGGGAGCATATCTCGCAGCTCTAATAACTCATTAGGAGAATACATACACTCATGCATTAAATTAAACTCAAATGCATTTACATCAAACTCTTTAGATTCAGCATCTAAGATATAAAAGTCAACACCAAAGCACTTACTTTCTAGACCATTGATTTCCAAAACCTTTATCGTGAATAAAGCATCTCCTTCTTTACCATTTTCATTTTCGTCAGCAAATGTGCCGTAAAGCACCCGTTCAACTTTTTCCTCTGTATCAGATTGAATTGAGATAAGTTTTGCGTTGGTTAGTTTTACTCTAGGTCTCATGCTTGAACTCCTTTCATATCTTCTACAGAAAAAGGACGAAAAAAACTTAGATATTTAACCCCATCAACTTTAAGCAAATTGTTGTCAGCATCAAAATGTGACAGAACACTAGATTGATACAACGAAATGTATTTTTCATAATCGATTGTGTTAAAAAAGTTGGTATCAACGCGCCTCGCATAAAAAACAAGATCTTGCTGTTCGATACGAACAATGAACTTCTGATCGCCATCTAGATTTTTGACTCGTAGACATAAATCAGGTTTGTGCCAATCAGATACAAAGGAAGGAATCAATGGGAAGCCATATACCAAATAGCGCATACCTTCGATTTTGAAGGTTGTTGGATTGAACTGAGCCTTATTTACTTTGCCGCTACTGAATAATTCAAGTGTCAACACCAGCCAGTGCACATGCTTAGAAAATGTATTTCCTTCAGAAATACAGCCTTCAAACTCACCATTATGGTTTACATGATTGATGTACATGTATTTTCTAATGTCATCCAAGGAAAGCTTTTCAAACGGAAACTTGCAAGCGATTAGCCTGAAATAACAACCATGAACTTTTAAATCTGCATATTGAACTATCAACGGATCATCAAAGGCATCAAAGTATGGTCGCCACTCTAAGCGGAAGTCTGCACCTGTATTTACAATAAACTTGGCATTTTCAGGCAACCCTAAAACTTGGTATATCACTGAAACTAACTCTAATGTTTCGATATCTACCAGCATCAGGCTTTCAATACGGTTTGCCATTGACTCAATTTCTTTATGAAGCGATTCAATAATTTCTTGATCATCGTATTCGTTGATCATTAAATATTTCAGGGAATCGTGCTTTAGAATTGAGTCCAGCTTTTTCTTTTCAAATACTTCAGAGAGATATTTATGGGTATCAGAAAAATGAGGGCAGTTATAAACACCTCTAGCCCACAGGCCTTGGGCGTAAAGATCAGGAAACTCTAATAACTCAGCAAACTCTTTTGCTTGTTTATTGAGCTTATTCTTTAATTGATAAAGTGAGATCACTTAGTTCTCCAAACAACTTTCCAATAAACAATGGCCTACCAACACATTGCTTTATTTATTGTTCAAATAACCAAATTTTTACGGATGCTCCGCTTCACTGTTCACGTTTTTCAAGGCGAAAAACATGTGTAGGCGTAGGCTGTCCGCACAACCTTTCACTCATAATATCGCTAAATTTTTAAATGGCAACTTACGGATTTGTACAAAATCAGTCAGAAATTTTGGCTTTGAACTCATCAAAGCTAAGTCCGAAAAGGGATATGACTAATTCTTCATTTATATTGGAACCGGGAAATTTTTTTTCAAAATTTCCAATGATGCTATCTAGGTGGCTAGCTAATATTTTTACTAAAAATATTTCCGAGTTTGGTGAGAGTGCAGACAGTGCTATCAATGGGTTGTCAAAGGATTCAGCTTTTATTTTTACTAGTAAATCGCTGTAACTGTTACAGTCATACAGACAAATAGCGATCCCTTCTTGGGCGTGCCCAAGTGGAAGTAATAATTTCTTAGATAATCGTTTTGCTTGACGCTTTACGTTGCTTATAAGCGCCTCTGATTCAAAAGACATACGCACACCAAAACATAACAACTAAGGTCCACAGCACCTAAGTCATTACATCTTCAATGTATGATTAATCTTTTAAACCCAGAGTAAATCCATTTCGTCCGCATGTGTGGAAACTGGCTTCTCTGAAAAGCCACCTATATTGTTACAGTTATATGTGTAAAAGTGAATTAGTGCTAAAGGGTCTTAGAAACGAAAACTTAGTAATTCGTTGGGTTTGAGTTTCTTAACTCTCTTAATTCAGTTAAGAAACTCTAAAAGTATACTGTTACCAAAAAAATAGAAAAACAAAACGGTATACTTGATTTTCCATAAAGTACATGCTATATATAGATTATAGGAAAGTATCCTATCTAACTTTTCATATTAAGAATAAAGTCAGTACGAATAGCACCTTTTACTTTTTGCCTTTCATATTCAACTAAATCTAACTTTTCATCATCATCTATCGTTTCCTCATGGTGAGGTAAAAAGCGAGCAAATACTTTTTCAGCGCCTTCAAAACATAAAAATAAACCACCCATCATTAAAAGTGGCGTAATTAGCCAAGGCAACCACACACTAATTAATAACGCAGCCGGGACTAATATCGCTTTATTTAAAAACGACCCTTTTGCCACCGCCCAAACTACCGGCAGCTCTCTATCGGCAGTGACCCCTGTAACTTGCTGCGCATTGAGCGCCAAGTCATCTCCTAGTACTCCTGCCGTTTTTTTAGTCGCAACTTTACTCATGGTCGCAATATCATCAAGTAAGGTCGTTATATCATCAAGTAATGTTAAGAGGTTAGTGCCAGCCATGATATTCCCTAGCTAAAAATAAGAGCTTAAACATAACGTAAAGCCTTATTTTCACCAACGGTTAATTTAGCTTTGCTAAGCTCTTAATTAACCAAGCGACTAAATAAGTAAAACACAACCTAATGAAACACTACGCCACTACTATTGCTTTAATAGCGCTGGTTGCATGCAATGAGCAACCCATTACAACTAACTACATGTGCGATAACACCGCTGCACAGCTAGATATTATTAGCAACAAACAGGCGACGCTCCGCTTTAATAAGCATGATTATTTATTAACTCATGAGGTGAGTGCTTCTGGTAGCAAATATATTAATACCAAGGTACTGTTTTGGAGTAAGGGCGAGCAAGCTATGCTAATAATTGACGGTAAAAAATATCAATGCATAAGCAATTAACCATTAACTAACAACATATTAAAAAACTTGCTACACTAACAAAAGTCTTAATATTGTTGATAAAGTTATGCATTCTATCGCTATAAAACATAAAATAATTTTAGCCTTTTCAGCTATTGGCCTGTTAATGCTTACCAGCTGCATATTTTTTTACTGGTCACTCCATCAAATCAGTACCACTAATTCGCGCATAGAAACGTTAGCGGTTCCGGTACAGCAAGCGAGTAAAGACCTGCGTTTATCGCTACTTTCAATTACTAAATTTAACGCCATTGCTTACAGCCAAACTAAACTTGATTTACTGCTGCAAAATAAAAAGCAAGCACACGCAGAGCAAACACAGTTTTTTAATAAATTAGAGACGCTAAAAGCGCAAGTTGCCAAGCAACAAAGTATGCAAACATTACTTGTTACTATTCATAATGACTTCACTAAACTAAATACAATAAGCAACGACATGCTTGCAGCAAAAGAGCAACGCTTTAAGGCGCAAAGTACCGCCGCAGCACTGACAGTTACCTTTAATGAACAGCTTCGCGATCTGAGTAACCAATTACTTGATATAGAGCTTATAAACGTAGCAGGCAACCAGCAATCGCTTTTAAATGCAGTCTTTGGCACAGCGACTCGAATTGATGATTTATTATTTACTCTAAACAATAATGTCAAAGGCATCGGGCAAGTAACCACCTCTGAAGATATCAATGCCCACCAACAGGACACTTCTTTTTTACTCGATAATATTCAATCTAATCTTAGTTATTTAGAGCAACAAGCCTCTCCTATTGCAAATAAGCTCAACGCCAATGAGTTAATAGCGGCGTTTAACGATTTAAGCAGCCTATTAAATAATCCTGATGGGCTGTATGCATTGCAGAACACTGTACTCAATAGCAAAGACAAGGTTGATCAGCGGTTTGAAAGTTTTCAACATGCTTTTATCATTATAGAAAATCAGCTAATTGAGCTTAATAAACTTGCAGACACGCGCTTTAACTCCCTGCAAGAGAGCGCTAAGTCAGCAATCAATACCGGCTCTAGCTTAGTTATTATTATTGCTTTTGTTTTAATTGTTTTGCTGGTTATTATTTCAGTGTTTACTACTAACGCCATGCTAAAACCACTTAAAAAGGTGAATAAAGAACTCGCACGCATAGCCTCAGGTGACTTTTCACGGCGTAGTAATCCTCTAAGTAAAGACGAATTTGGTACCCTACTGCATAATACCAATAAGCTTTGTGATGATTTAACTCACCTAATAAAAGGGATCAGTAACGACGCCTACGAACTCGATAATTCAGCCATTCAAACCAGTGAAAAAGGGCAACAAATGACCATCGTTGCTAAGCAACAGCTGGAACGCAGCGCACAAGCAACCTCATTAGCGCAACGTATGCTACAAAGCTCACAAGCCGTTTACGAACAAGCGCAGAGTACCTCAAATGAAATAACGAATGCCTCGCAGTTTGCAAATGATGTCAATGACATTGCAAACAACAATAGCCAAAGTATTGAATCTCTTTTAAGCCGCTTAGATAAAGCCGTCAGCAGCACCGAAGAGCTTGCACAATACACCAAACTGATTGGCGCTATTGTTGATACGATTAGCAGTATTGCAGAGCAAACCAATTTGCTAGCGCTTAATGCGGCCATTGAAGCAGCAAGAGCCGGTGAACATGGTCGAGGATTTGCCGTAGTGGCTGATGAAGTGCGTTCGCTTGCAGCACGAACACAAAGCTCCACTAGCGAAATAACCACCATGATCAACACACTACAACAACATACTCAGTCTACCCAAGCTGAAATAAATGATGGTCAACAACAAGCCAAACATTGTGTTGAAAACAGTACTGAACTAAATGCAGCCGTTGAGCGTATCAAAAGCACGTTAGTATCGGTCAATGCAATGAGCAAAGACATTGCCCATGCATCGCATGAACAACTTGCAAACAGCACTGATATCCAACAAATAATGGCTAAGGTAACCGATCATGCCACCTTAAATGCCGACAATGCGACGACCCTAGCAAGCGAAAGTGAAGATGTTAATCAACTTGCACACTCTTTAAAAGGTGCGGTAGAGCGCTTTAAGTTTTAAGTGCAAGTAATGACTTGGCTTGCATGAACTGGGTATAATACTTTTAACTTTTTGCTAAGTAACGGCCTACAATGAAATACAAAGATCTACGCGATTTTATCGATTTACTTGAAAAACGAGGCGAATTAAAACGCATCAGCCAAGAAATCGACCCGTATCTTGAGATGACCGAAATTGCCGATCGCACACTGCGTGCTAAAGGCCCCGCTTTATTATTTGAAAACCCGAAAGGGTATGACATGCCTGTTCTAGCTAACTTATTTGGTACACCTAAGCGTGTAGCAATGGGTATGGGCCAAGAAGATGTCAGTGAATTACGAGAAGTTGGTAAGTTATTGGCATTTTTAAAAGAGCCAGAGCCACCGAAAGGCATTAAAGAAGCCCTTGGACAAATTCCGGTATTTAAGCAAGTCCTTAATATGCCAGCCAAAGAAGTAAAAAAAGCGCCCTGCCAACAAGTTATTTTACAAGGTGACGATGTTGATTTAACCAAGCTTCCTATTCAGCATTGCTGGCCTGGTGATGCTGCGCCTTTAATTACCTGGGGTTTAACCGTTACCAAAGGGCCTTATAAAAAGCGTCAAAATTTAGGGATTTACCGCCAGCAGTTACTTGGCAAAAATAAAATTATTATGCGTTGGTTATCTCATCGTGGTGGCGCGCTTGATTTTCAAGAGTGGTGCAAAGAACACCCTGGTGAGCCGTATCCGGTATCAGTGGCATTAGGGGCTGATCCTGCCACAATTTTAGGGGCGGTTACTCCGGTACCCGATACATTAAGCGAATATGCTTTTGCCGGTTTATTGCGTGGCAGTAAAACGGAAGTGGTTAAGTCTATTTCGAATGATTTACAAGTACCGGCCAGCGCAGAAATCGTGCTTGAAGGGCATATTATGCCAGGTGAAATGGCACCTGAAGGCCCTTATGGCGACCATACGGGTTACTATAATGAAGTCGATGACTTTCCCGTTATGACAGTCACTCATATTACTCATCGTAAAGACCCTATTTATCACAGTACCTTTACGGGTCGTCCGCCTGATGAGCCAGCTATTTTAGGGGTGGCTTTAAACGAAGTATTTGTGCCAATTTTACAAAAACAGTTTCCAGAAATCGTTGATTTTTATTTACCACCAGAAGGCTGCTCGTACCGTATGGCCGTGGTTACGATGAAAAAACAATACCCCGGGCACGCCAAGCGCGTAATGATGGGGGTTTGGTCATTCCTACGACAGTTTATGTACACTAAATTTGTTATTGTCTGCGATGATGACATTAACGCCCGAGATTGGAACGATGTAATATGGGCTATTACTACCCGTATGGATCCTGCACGCGACACCACGTTAATTGAAAACACGCCAATAGACTATTTAGACTTTGCATCGCCTGTCTCTGGCCTTGGTTCAAAAATGGGCATGGATGCAACCAACAAATGGCCTGGCGAAACAACCCGTGAGTGGGGCGAACCTATTGTTATGGATCAAGCCACTAAAGATCGCGTTGATGAACTTTGGGATAGCCTAGGTATTCTTTAACGACTTTGGTCTAGGCTATAAACTCACCCTGCGGATATGCTACTATTGCTCAAATAAAGTGCGTATCCGCTAATTTAAGGTAAAACATGCAAACATTACACGCTGACGTTGTTTCTATCAGTCCACTAACAGAATTTGTTCATAAAGTTATTTTAAAGCCGCAGCAACCCGTCACATTTGAAGCTGGCCAATATTTACAATTGGTTTTAGGTGAAAAAGATAAACGTGCGTTTTCAATTGCAAGCCGTCCTTCACAAACGGATGCTTTAGAATTACATATTGGTGCTTCAGTTGCTGACTCATATGCTATGCAATCGCTAGAGCACCTTCGTAGTGCCCACAATAATAATCAAACCGTGACTATTGAAGCGGGCTTAGGTGTTTCTCAACTACGTTTGCAGTGCGAGCGCCCTATTATTTTACTTGCTGGCGGCACAGGCTTCTCTTATGCAAAATCAATGGCCGATCACCTTGCTGAAATAAATTGTCAGCGCCCAGTGCTATTTTATTGGGGTGTTAAAGAAGAGTCTGCGCTGTATGCACACAGCGAAATGAAAGCTTGGGCAGATAGTCATAAGCACTTCGAATTTATTCCTGTGGTAGAAAATCCTACTGACAGCTGGACTGGCCATACTGGTTATGTGCATAAAGCGGTAATGAACGATATCATCTCGCTTGAACCTTATGATATTTACATGGCAGGTCGTTTTGACATGATAGGCATAGTGCGCGATGACTTTATTAGCCACGGTGCCATTCGCGAAAACATGTACGCGGATGCATTTGCTTTTATCAAATAAACGCTAGGGTCTGTTTACCTTTCAAGGTTAAATTTGCAGCAGTCTGTTTGGTATTTAGGCAAGGCAGAGCCTATGTAGTGTGGTTATTCCCCATAAATAGGCGATAACGCAGCATCAATACCAAACAGGCGCCGCCCGAAGGGTTCTGCCTAGGGGCGATTTACTCTTTGTTGCTCGGCTTTTACTTAGCCCACTAGGTTACAAACCTCACGCCGCGATTAAACCGCCTCTAGTTTGAACAAATTTTAATCCGCAAAGGTAAACAGACCCTAATATTTTTAAGGCACCTTAGGGTGCCTTAATTGTTTTTATTGCCCGCCATTACCGCTGCGATGATTGTTATTACCTATTAAACTCATCAACATAAACAATTTCCTAAAATCCAATCTATAAACCATACTTTGTATAGAACATTCAGCGGGAGAAACCTAAATGCTAAATACAAAAGTAAAAGATTTTATGCAACACAAGTTGCCTCATATCACCCCTAATACAGAAATGACGGCCGCCATTGCAGAACTACAAAAATTTAAATTGCTTGGTGCCCCAGTATTTGACGATAACAAGTTGCTAGTAGGTTTTATCTCTGAGCAGGAGCTACTTAAACCCCTAATGCAAAGCAGTTATTTTTGTGACGGTATGGTAAAAGTATCGCAGTTGATGCAAACAGAAGTTGTAACGGTCAGCGGTGATACCAATATCATGGAATTAGCAGAACAAATGCAACCCGGTAAGCCAAAGAATTACCCTGTGGTTGATGGTGACGTTGTAATTGGCATGATCAGCCGTGCCGATATTTTAAAAGCACTTTATGATAATTACGTTAGCTGTCAAACCCACATATAAACAAAAATGCCACTGTAAACAGTGGCATTTTTTAATAGTACAGGTGATTAACGCTGTGCGACTTTGGTTTTGAGTGCCTGTTTATCTGCATCACTTAAATACGCAATTTCAAGTGCATTGGCTTGCGCTTTTTCCATATCAGCTTGCGATAAACCAGCTTGTGGCGCTGCCACTGCGTACTCGTACTCAATTTCAATCCCTTCAACAGCCGGATCATCGGTATTAATGCTGGCCAAAATGCCATGATCTAAAAACTGTTTAAGCGGATGCTTCGTTAAGTCATTCACTGTGCTGGTTTGAATATTGCTGGTTAAGCACGATTCAATACCAATACGGTTATCACGTAAATAATCCATTAGCGTTGAGTCTTCAATCGCTTTAACGCCATGCCCTATTCTTCTTGCGCCAAGCTCGTTTAATGCTTGCCAAATACTGGCAGCACCCAATGCTTCGCCAGCATGCACGGTAACCGCTAAATATGCATCGCGTACTTGTTTAAAGTGATCAACAAACAGCTCGCCAGGGTAACCAATTTCGTCACCGGCTAAATCAACCGCGACCAAATCATTTTTAAAAGCAAGTAAAGCATCCAGCTCGTGTTGACAGGTTTTAACACCGTAAGTACGAGATAAAATACCAATTAAGTTTGCTTTAATATCAGCATCTTTTGTTGCACTTTTAATACCATCGACCACGGCTTCAACAACGCCCTGAGGATGTAAACCTTGGCTTTGTGCCATGTAGTAAGGGCTAAAACGTAGCTCTACGTAATCAAGGCCTTGCGCTTGTGCATCTTCAATGTTTTCTATTGCAATTCGTCTACAGGCATCGTAATTACCCAGTACCGTGACCCCCCAATCAAGCTTTTGTAAAAAAGCCATTAGGTTTGGCTCAGGATCAATAACTTGAACATGAGGAATAAGTGCCTCAACATTATCTGCTGGTAAAGCTATATTAAACTGACGACCAAGTTCTAGTATGGTTTGCGCGCGTACATTCCCATCTAAGTGACGGTGAATATCTAGCAAAGGTATTTTTCTATTAATCATAGTAGCTACTCGGTTGAGTTAAAATTGCGCGAATGATACGCAGGTACAGTAATATTTCAAGTGTAGAATATTTAAAATGGCGCTTGGAGGTCTTATGTCTGCCTTTTGTACAAAAATACGTGTTACTTATCTAAGCGAGATAAATAATACCAAAGCGTTTTAAATAGCTCATCAGCTTCAATAGGCTTGGTCATGTAGCTATCCATTCCAGAGGCAATCGCTTTTTGAGCGTCTTGTTCGTGAGCGTTGGCGGATAAACCAATAATAGGTAAATCAAAAAAACCTAACTCATTACGAATCACTTTTGTTGCTTGTAAACCATCCATATTAGGCATTTGAATATCCATTAATACTAGGTCGTAGTTTTTTTCGCTAAGCATCGTAATCGCTTCTAAGCCATCATTTGCGATATCAGCAATACCGTGTTTAGTTTCTAAAATAGCACTTACAACATGTTGGTTTAATGGGTTGTCTTCCACTATAAGTAATTGATATTTTTCTAAAGAAATATTACTCACATCAATTTTTGATAAAGCATCAGCACTGTATTTGGCTTTTGGCAGCGATGAATGAACTGGTAAGCTAAAAGTAAACGTAGATCCATGCCCCTCACTGCTTTTTAAATCAATAGCCCCTCCCATCAATTCGACCAATTTTTTACAAATACTCAAACCTAAACCAGTACCACCGTACTGACGTGACGTTGAGCTATCTGCTTGAGAAAAGGGTTTAAAAAGCTGTTTTTGAGCTGCAGAGCTAATGCCAATCCCGGTATCGTTAACACTAAAATATGTCATTTTTGATGATTGCCAAATCTTTAACGTAATACAGCCCTTTGCGGTAAATTTTACTGCATTATTTAATAAATTAAGCAGAATTTGCTTTAAACGAATAGGATCGGTATTGAGAATTAAATGCGCATCGCTGTCATACTCTAATTTTAAAGAAAGCGATTTACTCTCCACCTCAAATTGCATTAAACCGACGATGTCCTCAGCTAATTGCTTGAGGTTCACAGGCTCTTGCATTAACTCAAGTTTACCGGCTTCCATTTTAGAAAAGTCGAGTACATCGTTTAACACTCTTAATAATACACTTAGAGCACCATCAGCTTGCTCTATATAGCCTTTTGCTTGCTGCCAATCCTGTTGTTGTAGCGCTAGATAGTGCATACCCTTTATGCCATTTATTGGCGTGCGTATTTCATGACTCATGTTGGCTAAAAACTGACTTTTTATAGCACTGGCTTCATCGGCCTTTTGTTTTTCTTGGCGTAGCGTGAGTGTTTGCTTTGCCACTTGTTCGCGAATCCGAATATTGGTAGCCGTCACAGAGATCAAAAATATAATTAACAACCACACAAATAACATACCCACTATTTGCGCTAGCCAGTATATGAACCACGATGATTTTAAAACGGGTTGATGCAGCTCAACGCGCCACATTCGCTGACCAATTAACAACTGATATTTTTTTAGTAACACCATAGAATGATGCTCTGCAATATAAAGTGGCTGCTGTTTTTCAGCATTATTAATATCAAAAAAACTAATCGCAATACGCTCATTAGAGTCAAACGACAGCGACTTAGAAAGTTTAGCTAAGCTAACCACGGCAACAACAAATCCTTTAAAATCGCCTTCTGTTACCACATTTCCAAAAACGGGATACATAAAGAGTACACTTAATTCATCGTTATTAGGTATCAGTGCTGTCGGTTCACTGATCACCAATTCATTAAGTACTTTAGATTTAGTGAGTGCTGTACGCACTTGCTCGTTTGAACCTAAATCAAACCCAACAATATCTTTCATACCCCTAAGTGGATTTATATATTTTACAGGGTAATAGAGCTCTCGATAGGGGGCTTTTTGCCATTGCCCATTCGCTGATTTTTGTTTGATAAACGGGTTTTCGCTATCAACTTGCTCAATCCATGATTGATACTCGGCACGAGAATCATCAGTAATCGCAGGAACCCATTTAAAAGCAAGTATTTCTTCACTGTAGCTTAATTGTTTAGCTGTAAACTGCGTAAACTCACTAAAACTAACGTCTTCACTATTTGCTAAAAAACCACTTAATAAAGATAGATGCGCAATGATCTCATCTAACTTTTGATTTATAGCGCTTTGAGTCGCAAGCACTTTCGTTTCTTGCTTTTGAGTGTCTTTTTGTTTTTTTACACTCGCTGCACCATAAAAACTAATACTAATAATCGCATAAATAAGTAATGCAGGAACAATAACTTGTAGCCGATGGCGCATCTCAGAATAGTGAAATACAGCTAATAGTAATGGGGTAAAAATTAATACGCCAATGCTGTCACCTATCCACCAAGTAATAAAATTATCCAGCGCATTCGCAGCAGGGATGATCTGGTTAAATACTAATAAACTCGTGCCAGCAATAGCGCCTATAACACAGCAGACAGGACCTGCAATTACTAAGCTTTGAATACTTAATTTTAACGATGAAAGGTCTAAAGGGGCTTTTATTACTTTTGTAATTATTTGCGCGCCAAGCCATGCTTGCAAAAAAGCAGCGAAGCTGAGGCCCACTGCATGTAACAAAATTTGCCAGTTTAAAATATCTGTAACATGGTCTAGATGAATTAAATTAATCAGTAAAGAACCAGCAATAATGCCTAAGTAAGCGCGATGGCGCCATAATAAAAAACTGGCTAGTGCAATGCCTGCAGGTGGCCAAGAAGCCACGGCATAGCCGTCTACTGCGAGTAATAAATTACTAAGATAACCAGTAAAAAAATAAGCGCATGCAAGACTAAAAGAGAGTGTAAACACATTTTTCATAGCCTTCGCTCCTGCGCTTTTAATTATTGATTTATAAAATATAATCCATTATTGATAGAGCACAAGCGCCTTATCTAATTGTGCGCTGTGTTTATAGCTTAGTATAGCTTGTTGTCGATACTGTGATTTGTTATCGCTATTAAGCGCTTTGTCGAATACTCGTGCAGCTAAATCATAATCACCTTGGGCATTCGCTAAACACGCCAGCGCTAATAATAACGCGTTATTGTGCTCGTCTTTTTTCAACCGCTCTTGAATGCTTGATTGCAACTTATATGCATTACTTGGCGCAGCTTCACGTAAAATGTCGGCAAGTTCAGTATGGTGCTTAGCGTGTTTGAGCATTTTAATTAACTCGTTTTCAATACTCGCCAACTGCCCTGTTTTGGCCATTTGGGCTAAATAAGCCGTATGCGCATGTGCTTGCAATTTCTTACCTAATTGCTGGTATTTACTGGTTAGCTCATCACTTGCTTGAGCAGCAAAATAAGCTGAAAACACCTGCTGCCACTGCTTATCGCTCAATGCATCTTTACGTAATAAGCGCGGTAAAAAATCTTCTAATATTTTAAAGTGCTGCTGTTGCACCAACACTTCAGTGTACAATTTAAGCTCAAGTACCGTGGCTTTTTTAGATTCAGCCGCCATCCGTATTTGCGGTTCAATAACACTGCTGTCGCCACTGGCTAACCATAGTTTAGCCACTTTTAGCTGCTGCTCAGGGCTTATTTCAAACAAGTATTCCAGCGCTTTATCGGGTTGATTATTTGCCAGTGCAGCTTTTGCTAGTAACGCCAAACGTATGTCTAAAAATTTAGCTGGCACACTGTTACTTGATAACGCGCTTTCCACTTGCGCGTAATCGTCATTAATCAAGCTCCACAGTGCTTGCTCTATAGCTGCATGCTTGCGCTCTTGGCTGCGAGCAAAAAATCCATGTTTGGTATTTCTGTAAATAGATAAACAGTAGCGTACGAGTTTATAAGTTAAATACAAAGCCGCTGCGCTCAGTGCCGCCATAATACAAAACGAAACAATCGTACCTTCTATGGTGGTGTTATTAAATGAAATCAGCACATAGCCTTTTTCATCTAACACGAAAGGAGTGATCGCTAATACCAATACAATAGCGACAATAAAAATGATCAACCCTATCATTGTGCCCACTCCTTAACTTGCTCAGTACTTTGCAATGTCACCTCAGGGCTAAAGTTAAGCGGCTCTTTTTCAAGGTTTACTAAAGTTTGTAGTACCACTTTTGTGGCATTATCATCTTGCTTAAAGTATTCATTAACCAAACGTTTTGTGTCGTTTAAGGCGCTAAAATAGATGCTGGCTTGCTTGCTCATTAGCGCATCTTGCGCCTGAGTAATATTGAGCTTTATGCGCTGATTAATCAGGTGGCGCTCTCTATCAGTTAATAGCGGCTCTATTAATACCCCTTCGTGATGGCGAATTGTAATAAAGCTATCAACTATTTTATTCCAGCTATTTCGGATGTTTTGTTGCCAATCACTCATATTTTCAGAGAGCGCGTTTTCGTCAGTTACTGACGCTTTTTCTGGCAAATTAACCGCATTAAATACCAAGTTATCGATACGATCTCTTACACTATTTAACTGTAAGTAAATCGCCTCTGTTGCAACGGGTTTAATGCTATCGAGCGTTTGTATGTCTTGTATAATTGCTTGGCGCAACTCAAGCGTGCCTGGGTGGTCGCTTAAAAGTGAATCTAAACGTTTAAGCACTGCACTTGTGCCTTGATAATCTTGTTCAGCCCACAATTTAAATTCAGCCATGCGTTGTAAGCTAGTCACTTCTTGTGGGTTTAATGTGTTACCACTTTGCTGCACTTTTTGCAGTGCTGCTTTTAATGCTTGCTGATTTTTTACAGAGTTTTCATTGAGCGCCATAGCAGTTTGCTCTTCGCTCTTTTGTAACGCTTGCTGTAGACTGAGTTGCTCAGACTTAAGATATTGCAGCTCTTGCTGCAATATCTTATTTTGCTCTGTTAATGCATTAACCGCTAAATTTTGCACTTTACCGGCATTGAGCTTTTGATAAAACTCATAACCCACGCCACTGGCAACAAGTAACGAAATCACCAACGCTAAACTGCCCACCTTACTCACTTTATGGGTATTATTTTGCGTTTGATTATTAGCTTTTGCAGTGTCGTTTTTAGCGGTATTAGACGTGTTATTGGCTATTGGTTGCGCTGCTGCTTTTTCTACTTTTGACGTCGCTGACTGTTCACTCATTTTGCTACCTTGCTGATTAATGCAGGCAAACATAGCGTGGTCGCTAGCCCCTGCCGCAGTATGTATATGTGTCGAATTTATTTTTTGCTGTTGTAAATAATCGCCAATACGCTCACTGGCAACATAAAATTCGCACTGTTGTAACCATGTTAGTTGCGCCGCGGTAAGGGTATTAAAAATGGCATCAACGGCGGCATTACTAGTAATGACTATACCGTGTACATTCTGGCTTTGCCAGTGGTCTATCCAGTCAGCGGGTTGTTGCGCTACCGGCTCACGCTGATACACCACACAATTATTTAAAAAAGCACCGCGTTGTTTTAAAGTTTTTGCTATCTCAGGCCGCCCACCAATACCTTTAACCAACACGATATTACTGCCATCAACCTCAGCCAATGACTTAAGCGCCAGCAACCCCTCAGAATCATGTTGTTTTGGCAAAGCAGCACGTACACCAAATACTTCATAAATGGTGTCGGCTGTTTGTTGGCCAACACCATAAAACTGCGCTTTGGTGTTAATTGCAGGCTTAAGCGCACTCAGTGCATGTACTGCATCTTGCGAAACAAAAATAATTTTGTCGGCATTAACCAACGGGCTTAGCTCAACGCTGGTTGGGGTTAAATACGTTATTTTTAGAACAGGACATAAAGACGCTTGATAACCCGCTTGCTCAAGTTGCTGTGCAAGGGCTGCGCCTTTTCCTTCGGGCCGAGTTATCAAGATGTGTTTCATTATGCGTCTCGATATACGTCAGCAAGGATTTTATCTGCGCCTTGTGCTAAGAGTTTTTTAGCCAGCTCAATCCCTAATTTTTCCGCATCATCAACATGCCCACTAATTTCATCGCGTAAAATTTCGCTGCCATCAATTGCCCCAACTAAACCACGTAAATGTACTTGATCGCCATCAACCAGTGCATAAGCACCAATCGGAACTTGGCAGCCCCCTTCTAAGTGGCGGTTCATTGCGCGCTCGGCATTAACACGAATACGAGTTTCACTGTGCTCCAGCGGTGCTAATAAGGCTTTAGTAACTTCATCATTTATACGGCATTCAATACCGACAGCACCTTGACCATTAGCAGGCAACGACACTTCTGGCTCAATAAAGTCACGAATACGTTCACCCATTTCTAAACGAATTAGCCCAGCCGCTGCGAGTATAATCGCATCGTATTGACCACTATCAAGCTTTGCTAAACGTGTATTTACATTGCCACGTAAGTCACGAATTTCTAAATCTGGACGCAACGCTCTGATTTGGCATTGGCGACGTAAACTTGAGGTGCCAACAATGGCGCCTTGCGGTAAAGCATCAATATTGGCAAAATTATTTGAGACAAACGCGTCACGCGGGTCTTCACGCTCACAAATAACGTGTAACTCTAAATCATCTGGAAATTCGACTGGCACATCTTTCATTGAATGCACTGCAATGTCTGCTCGCCCATCAAGCATGGCTTGTTCTAGTTCTTTTACAAATAAGCCTTTACCACCAATTTTAGCCAGTGGTGTATCTAAAATAATGTCACCTTGAGTCGACATAGGCACCAGCTCTACACGCACGTCATCGTGAAAATGCTCTAGCTGCGCTTTTACAAATTCAGCCTGCCACAGTGCCAATGCACTTTTACGAGTAGCAATGCGAACTAACTTTGTTTTTTCAGTCATAAAATATCCATTAATAATTACTGGGGTCTGTTGACCTTCCAGGATTAAAACCTGTTCTATCTGAGGGCGATTTAATCAGCTAAAATTCTAAATTCTTTTTGCGCAATGAGTAAACCTCGCTCATCAACCACATCAACGCGCCAATTCCCTAACTGGGAATCCATAATATTTTTAGTTGAGTAAGTTCGGTAGCGCGGAGAAGTAACTTTGAGCGACACTTCCGCCATCACTTCGCCTTCAAATAACCAAATATGCTTTACCTGCTGACCTTGTAAGTTTTTAAGCTCACTAAAAAATGACAATGATTCTTCAAATTGGCTTAAACGCACATCGGCGGCAAATACATTGGTTGGTTCACGATTACTCACACTGCGCGTTAATACGGCTCGGCTAATAGTAGCTGTATCTATTTTGGCACCAATGGCCACACTCGCAACTTGTGCTGATTCAGCAAATACTTTTTGCTCAGCCGGTTTTTCACTGGCCGTTTCGGTTTCAGGCGTTTGGTTATCTGTTGCAGCCATGGCTGCTTCTTCAGGCTCAGCAGTGAGCGTTGGCTCTACTTCTTGCTCAATAATACTTTGTTGAACTTTAGGCTCTGATGTTACTTTTTCGGTAGTAGGAGCTGGTTTTTGCTCATCTGGGGAAAGGATTTTAGGTGCTGCAATTGCGACACTACTCAGCGGCTCCTCATCAGCATCTGTTGCGTTTTCACTCTCTGCTGATGCTGCAGTATCATTGCTTAGCGACACAATTGCTGTTTGTTGCTCAGTAAAATCGAGCTGCTCATTAGGATGCGGCGCCCCTTGATCAGCATTCACAGCGCTAGACAGGCCGTAAATAACCGCTGCAGAGGTCATAATCACCAACATAGAAATACTCACAATCCGACGCCAATGCCACTCATAGCTCACGCTGGGTTCGCTAACCTGTGGTTCACGTTTTACATTTGCTGTTATTACTATTTTTTGACTCATTTTGACCCTCAGCGGCTCCTAAACTAACTTAAGCGAGAAATTAACCATTGGCGCACAGCTTGTAACTCTTGTGTACAAACCTGATGCCCCATAGGGTATTCTTGCCAACTCACATCCATGTTATGCGTTGATAATACTTCAAACGCACTTCTACCCGCGCTATGCGGTACAACGTCATCTTGGCTCCCATGAGCCATAAATATATTTAGCTGTGTTTGCTTTGCTTCATCAGCCAATTTATGTGGCACACACATATAGGTTGATAGTGCCATAACGCCAGCAAGCTTTTGCTCTAAACGCGGGGCTAAATGTAGCGATATGACGCCACCTTGTGAAAATCCCGCTAAAATAATTTTGTTCGCCGGTATGCCGTTAGCAATTTCTTGCGTTATTAATTGCTCAACTTTTTCTGCAGACTTCCTAACCCCTTGCTCATCTGCACGTTTGTCTAAATCCATCGATTTAATGTCATACCATGAGCGCATCTGCATACCGCCGTTAATAGTAACAGCCTGCATAGGCGCATGCGGAAAGATAAAACGCACACCTAGTTCACTGGGTAAATCGAGCTGTGGCGCTACTGGGGCAAAACCATCACCTGAATCACCCAAACCATGTAGCCAAATAACCGTGGCTTTATGCGTTCCCTGAGCTGGGTATTGAACAAACTCTAAACTCATAGCGATGATTGCCACTTAATTTCTTGACCCGCTTGACGTGTTGACGCTTCATTGATGAAACTCCAAAACTCTGCGCCTGAGCGGTTATCAATCCATTGACCATCACGCATTTCAAAATGGTGACCGTTAAATTTTGTTGCCACCCACACTTGATGCAACGGTGCTTGCTTATTAATCACAATTTTACTGCGATCTGGAAAAATAATTTCTAAAATACCTTGAGCCGATTCATAATCTAAATCTGCTTCACAATCATCAACTTGTTCTTCAATTGTGAACATAAGAGCTTCTGCTAACTGGTGATATTCGTGATCAGTCATCGTTAATTTCCTTTGCAGGCAAGACGCCTAAATAATGGGTGCATGTTTGTACAGCTAGTGTAACAGGAATAAAATCATCCGCGAATAGCTGCATTTTTTAGATATTCTGTTACTCTGCGATTATAAAGCCAGCAACCGTATTAATCTAATGAAAGCGACATATACCTTACAATTAAAACAACTATTAATCAGCACCGTTTTGTTGTGTGCGTTAGCTGGCTGTGGTCAAAGCGGCCCGCTGTACTTACCAGAGCAGCCTACTGAACAAAATCAGCCAACAGACACCCCCAACAAGCAAACACCTATTGAGCAAAAACAGGAGCAGTAAATGGATTTTTTTAATTATAAAAACAACCAACTATTTGCTGAAGATGTCAGCGTAGCAACGATTGCACAGCACTATGGTACACCGTGTTATGTGTATTCAAGAGCGACGTTTGAACGCCATTATTTAGCGTTTGCCAATGCAGCTCAAGATCATAAAAGCCTAGTGTGCTACGCCGTTAAAGCAAATTCAAATATTGCAGTATTAAATATACTGGCGCGACTTGGTGCGGGTTTTGACATTGTTTCAAAAGGCGAGCTCGCGCGGGTCATCAAAGCGGGAGGCGCAGCCAATAAAGTGGTGTTTTCTGGGGTTGCTAAAACCGCTGACGAAATTGCTTATGCGTTAGAATTAGGTATTAAATGTTTTAACGTTGAATCAATCTCAGAGCTTGAGCGCATTTCAGAAGTAGCGTGTGAGCTTAATCTAGACGCGCCAATTTCTATTCGTGTTAATCCTGATATTGATGCTAAAACACACCCGTATATTTCTACTGGCCTAAAAGAAAACAAATTTGGCATTGGTATCGAAACCGCGTTAAGTGTGTACCAACATGCTGCGTCGTTACCTGGCTTAAATATAGTTGGGGTTGATTGTCACATTGGCTCACAGCTGACACAAACCAAACCGTTTTTAGAGGCGCTTGATAAACTACTGGCATTAATTGATGAGTTAAAAAATGCAGGTATTGAGTTAAGCCATTTAGATATTGGTGGAGGCCTTGGCGTAACCTACGACGACGAACAGCCTCCCCACCCGAGTGAGTATGCAGCACAAGTAACACAGCGCCTTACTAATTATCGCCACCTTGAACTGATTTTTGAACCAGGGCGAGCTATTGCCGCCAACGCTGGGATTTTAGTGACTCAGGTTGAGTTTATTAAGCAAAATCAAGACAAGTACTTTGCGATTGTTGATGCGGGTATGAATGACATGTTGCGCCCATCACTTTATCAAGCGTGGCAAAAAATTATTCCTGTCTCGGTGCGTGATGACGAAACACCTACCCACAACTATGATGTGGTTGGGCCGGTGTGTGAAACCGGTGACTTTTTAGGTAAAGACCGCCCTCTAGCACTCAAACAAGGTGACTTATTAGTGCAGCGAAGCGCTGGAGCATACGGCTTTACAATGAGTTCAAATTATAACTCACGCCCACGGGTTGCCGAAATAATGGTAGATGGTGAGCAACATCATCTTATTCGCGAACGCGAAACCATCGAGAGCCTGTACCAAGGTGAGAAAATTTTACCATAAACGTTTTTGTTACCTAGCTGCTCTGTGGCATGATTAGCGCAGAGCAAAACCGAATTAGAGCGCTATGTTAGTTAATTTTTCCAAAATGCACGGCTTAGGTAACGACTTTGTTGTGATTGATAATATTACACAAAACGTTTTTTTATCCCGTGATCAAATCAAAAAGCTGGCCGATCGCCATTTCGGCATTGGGTTTGACCAATTACTGATGGTTGAAGCCCCTTACTCACCCGATCTCGATTTTCACTATCGGATTTTTAATGCCGACGGCCACGAAGTAGAACAATGTGGTAACGGCGCCCGTTGCTTTGCCCGCTTTGTGCGCATGAAAGGCTTAACCAATAAACATAAAATTAGCGTTTCAACTAAATCTGGTAACCTCACCCTGTATATTGAAAAAGACGGCCAAGTAACGGTTAACATGGGACACCCTAATTTTGAGCCGAGTAAAATCCCGCTTAAAGCAACCAAACGTGAGCTGACTTATATTATTCGTGCAGAAGAACATACCGTTTTTAGTGGTGCTGTTTCTATGGGTAACCCGCATTGCGTCATGGAAGTAGACGACATTGAAACGGCACAAGTGAGTACCCTTGGCCCGTTGCTTGAAAATCATGAACGTTTTCCACAGCGCGCAAATATTGGCTTTATGCAGGTTATTTCTCAAGAACACATTAAACTCAGAGTGTGGGAACGTGGTGTAAGCGAAACACTTGCTTGTGGTACCGGTGCGTGTGCCGCTATGGTGATTGGCTTTATTCAAAACAAGCTCACCAGCACAGTGCAAGTTGATTTACCAGGCGGTAGCTTACAAGTTCGCTGGAGTGGCGAAGGCCACCCAGTGCGTATGACAGGCCCCGCTGAACATGTATTTGATGGGCAAGTTGCACTATGAGTGAATTAACTAAACAGCAAGTAATAGATTACTTACAACAGCACCCTGATTTTTTAATAAATCAACCTGCGCTATTAGCGCAACTTGAGTTACAACAGCAAGTTCAGGGTGCGACTTCGTTAGTACATATTCAGCAACGTCAACTACGTGAACATAATACTCAGTTAAAACATCAAATCGAGACGATGACCAAGTATGCCACGCAAAATGAACTCGTGTACCGCTTGTTCAGTCAATGCCATCGTCAGCTTTGGAGTAATTACGACTTTAATACTTTGGCAAGTAACTTACGCAACATTATTTGCATGAGCCCGACTATTAATGAGTGCAAACTCGTAAGATACGACAGCGCGTTTGAGGGCTTAGTAAAGCATAGATTGTCAGATAGTAATCATTATTTAGGGCGGGTAAATCAGCAAGAGCGCGACTTACTCTTTAACGAGGATACCCAATCGACCGCCCTGTATTTAATTGGCGAACCCACTAACCCCTACGCAATTTTGGCTTTTGGCAGCCACGATGAGAACCACTTTGAGCCCTCACAAGATAACTTATTTGTGTTAGATTTTGTACGCTCATTACAAATACGGTTACTGGAACTGGCATGAGCGACGACACGCCAAATATTAGCGACTTAAGCGATAGCTGGCGTACACCTATTACATTATTTAGTGACTACTTAAAATTTGAACGTCAGTATTCAGCGCACACCGTCAATCAATATGTTAGCCAATTAGGTTTTGCCGCCTTGTATTTTAATAAGCTATGCGACAATTGGTTTGCCGTACAAAGTGAGCACATTCGCCGTTACAGCATGGCGCTGCGTGCTAAGCAACTGAGCGGCAGAACAATCAGCTTAAAGCTAAGCTGCATTCGAAGTTTATATAAGTTTTTAAAAGCAAAAAATATTACTGAGCAACCGCATTACCATAACCCCGCGCAAGGGATAAAAGGCCCTAAATTTGCCAAGCCTTTACCTAAAAATCTTGATGTTGACCAAATGGCACGTTTACTCGAAATACCCGATGACGATCCACTTGCCATTCGAGATAAAGCCATGATGGAACTCATGTATTCATCAGGTCTGCGCATTAGCGAGTTAGTTGGTGCTAACATGCAGGATATAAACGCCCGTAATGGTGAAATACTGGTACGTGGTAAAGGTGCAAAAGAACGGCTAATACCGGTTGGCTCTAAGGCCCTTGAGGCATTAAAGAAATGGCTCGCGGTTCGGCCGCTATTTATGGGCGCAGACGAACACGCGGTATTTTTAAGTAGTAAAAAAAACCGTATCTCTGTGCGCCAAGTCCGTTTGCGAATGCAAGAATGGGGCATTAAACAAGGTATAAGCTCACAAGTGCATCCGCATAAATTACGCCACTCATTTGCGTCGCATATTTTAGAATCGTCTGGCGATTTACGAGCAGTACAGGAGCTATTAGGCCACAGTAGTTTATCTGCAACCCAAGTTTATACTCATTTAGATTTTCAGCACTTGGCTAAGGTGTACGACAACACCCATCCACGTGCTAAAAAACGAACCGATTAGGGTAATAACCATGATCCGATTTAATCGCGCAATTTCTCCTTTTTCTGTACTAAGCTTTGACTTAGACGACACCTTATACGACAACCGCCCAATCATAACCGCAGCCGTTCAGGCGCAAATTGATTATTTAAATGCGCTGCCAGGCTATAAAAAACAGGGGCCACAGTTTTGGCAACAATGCCGTGAGCGAGTTGTTCAACACCAACCTGAACTCATTGATAACGTCACTCAGTGGCGTAAACATACCCTACGCTTAGTTTTGTCTGAGCTTGGTTTTAAAGACGATGAAGTAGAGCATCATGCACACAGTGCTTATCAAGCATTTGCTGATGCGCGCAGTAATATTGAAGTGAGCGAAGACGTACTAACATTGCTCGATAAACTAAGCCAGCACTACAAATTAATTGCCATTACTAACGGTAATGTAGAGGTTGAGCGTTTTAATTTAAAAGATAAGTTTGAACTGGTGCTGCAAGCTGGCTTGCACGGTAAAGCTAAACCACATACGACCTTATTTGATCAAGCTGCAACACATTTGCGTATTAACAACAGTGAAATTTTACACATAGGTGACAGCCTTGATAGCGATGTGCAAGGTGCTAATAACGCTGGCTGCCAGTCTGTGTGGTTAAATAATCAAGTACAAGCCTATGCCTACAAAGGACTTGCTGATATTGAAATAACCAACATTCATGCTTTAACCCACTTAATTGGTAAATAAACTATGCTTGTTTTATTGGCTCAATTGAATATAAATCGATCATAAGATAGGTTAGGGGTAATTACTTAACAATATCTTATAATAACAAGGACAGCGTATGACGCTTACAAACTACTTAACAACGCTCGCGAATGAGCCTAAGAGCATTGGTTTTGCTGATACTATGGCCGTTATTGATGAGCATTATACTTTTACAGCGTGCAGTTTTAGTAACCATGGGTTATTGAGCTCTGCGAGTGAAAATAACGGTTCATGCAAAATTTTTGCGTTTGCAAAGCTCAATGGTCTTAGTAAGCAAAATACATTAGATTGTTTTGGGGCATTTTATCGCGAAGACGTACTAAACAACCCAGATGCAGACGATCACATGAATATTCGCACCTTTATGTTAGCGCCTGAAGCCACCCCATTTTTAGGTATTACCTTTGATGGTACGCCATTAACAGCAAAAAAATAACGCTCCAATCAGCGTTATTTAGCCACTATTAGCGGTTTTTCCATAAAGTAACGAGTGCCATTAAGTGGGTAATTATCAAGTTGATATTTAACTTGGTAACCCCGTTTTTCATAAAAAGGCTTGGCTTGAAAATCTAAGGTGTCAAGCTGAGCCTGAACGGCACCCATTTCAATTGCTGCATTTTCAAGTGATATTAATAACGAATCAGCCAAGCCATTGCCTCGTACCGATTCATCGCACCATAACCAGCTTATTAGCAACCAGTTACCAAACACATGACCGCTTATGCCTGCAACTAACTCACCTTGTTTATCGAGATATTTAAAGCCAAGAGGTTGACGCTGTGCGTCGAAGTGCTGAGCATTAAACTCAAGCATGTGCGCGCGCAGTGCTTGATTTAATTGCTCAGAATTATCGGGATGTAATAGGTACATTGGATGATTCCAAATAGACCTATATTAGCAAATACCTGATATTAAAACAGGTTGTTTTGCCCAAAGGGCACTTCGAGCATATTACTGGAAATTTTTTCCGGTTGACCACACATTTCATCATAAGCACTGGTGTGCCTTAGCATCATTTGTGCATAGGCGATATCTTCAAAGCGTTTTTGAATATGTAATGGGCTTAGTGCCTTCACAAATTCACCATTACTTTCTTGTACATAGTATTCAACATTATTAATGACAACAGACACTTGGTACAAGGCCATTTCCAGTGAATGAACAACCACTTTTTGTAATGGCTGATGCTTTTTTAGTTCTGAAAATTGAATACCCATAGTAACCTACCTACTGTTAAATTAACTGTCCAAGTAATCAATACGCAGCTTTGCTATAATCGCGATCAATATTTTTTAATTACACGGCATTATGGATACAAAAATTCGACTTGCTAAATACATTGCTCATGCCGGTATTTGCTCACGAAAACAAGCGTCGCGCTTGATTGATGAAGGCGTTGTCATCGTTAATAATCGCCCCGCTAATCATATTGATCATGTGGACGAAAACGACCGTGTTATCGTTAATGGCCACGCCATTAAAGGCCCAGCCGATTTAGTGTACTTTGCCTATCACAAACCGGTAGGGATTGACTGTAAACTCAATCATCACGACCCCAGCAGCCTTATCCATCACCTGCCTCAACTTACCCGTGTTTACCCTATTGGCCGCCTTGATAAAGATTCTCGTGGTTTAATTATCTTGACCAATGACGGAGACTTTTGTAATCAACTGATTCATCCAGACTTTCATCAACCCAAACGCTACTTAGTCACTGTGAATAAACCATTAGACGCGCATTTTTGTGAAAAAATGGCAGCAGGCGTCCCTGTTGATAAGCAAATAACACGACCTTGTGAAGTAGTTAAAATAGCGAGTAATCAATTTAGTATTGTTTTAAAACAAGGGCTCAACAGGCAAATACGTAAAATGGCGCATTACTGTGGCTACACAGTCATTGATTTATACCGCGTACAGATCAGTGAATTACTATTAGATAATTTAAACCTCCCAGAAAACCACTTTATAAAAATTAACAAAAACGATATTTTAAGCCAATAAGCTCACACTAATCCCCTTCCTTTAGCGTGATTAAAAAACAAAAAATAAACTTGCAAAAATAGATTACAGGTGTAGTCTTAAATAAAAGATTACACTTGTAGGCAATAAAATGATCGAATTATCAAAAGCAGAATTTGAAGTGCTGGATGCACTCTGGATTAACTACCCCGCCACAGCCAGCCAAATTATTGAGCGTTTAAGTGACGATAAACAGTGGCACGAAAAAACCATTAAAACCTTATTGGGTCGTTTAGTAAAAAAAGGCGCGCTTAGCTTTGAAAAAGACGGCCGCCAATATATTTACACCCCCTGTATAAAGCGTGCTGATTATACTTTAAAAGAGAGTAAGAACTTCATAGAGCGCTTTTTTAGTGGTCGTATTGCCCCTTTGGTAAGTGGCTTCGCTAAATCGGAGCAACTCTCTCAGCAAGATATAAACGAGCTTAAAAAAGTCATTGATGACTGGGAAAAGAATCAAAAGTAAGGAGTTAGCATGGCGATTCAAATAGGATTTAATTGGCTCGTTGAGCAGCAGCTATTATTAAGTCTGTTGTTTGCAGGGTTTGTTTTACTGGAGCGCTTTGGCTTAAAAACCCTTGGTTCACGCTTTGTGTATAAATTAGCTTGGTTAATACCTGTATCAGTTCTGTTGGCTAATTTACCTAGTGCAATTAAGCCACTGCAAAATAGCGGCATTAGTTACCATTTAATCACGCCTAATCAATCACTTACAAACAGCTTGAGTGTTAGTTGGGCGCTACTGTATGTCATTATTACCACGGTCTTATTAATTGCCGCTGTTGTTACCCATACCCGATTTGTTAAAGGCCTACAGCTCACTGAATTAGCGAACTTTAAGCAGGTAATAACCGGAGTAAAAACTTATACCAGTGCTCAGGTGGCTACGCCCATGGTCATTGGTGTTTTTAATAGCAAACTGGTATTGCCGCACAATTATAATACTCAGTTTGATAATACTACTCTGGCGCTTATTCTAGAGCACGAAAACGTGCATATAAAGCGCAAAGACAACCTTATAAATGTGCTGCTATTACTGGCTACAATTTTATTGTGGTTTAACCCTCTGGCTTGGATGGCTTACGCAAGCTGTAGACGTTTGCAGGAGCTAACTTGTGATGAACGGGTACTAAGCAATAAAACCACACAGCAACAAATTTTATACAGCAAAGCCTTAATAAACTGCGCTGCCAATGCGCCAGCGGGTCTGATGGCTTATTCACACTACGGAGATAAAAAAACCATGTTACAACGACTTACTAATATCAAACATAACGGCGCACATTCGCGCCTAGCAAAAGGAAGCGTGTTACTTATCGCTGCGAGCTTGCTCAGTGGCTTAGCTGTAGCAAAGCAACCTGAAGCATCAGCTAAAAAAGAAACATCTATTGCTCCCGTAATGCGAATCGAACCGCTTTACCCAAAACAAGCGGCGGAACAAGGCATTAGCGGTTCAGTGGTATTAAAATACGACATAACCCCAGCAGGCAAAACAGCTAACATTACTGTTGTAAAAGCTGAACCAGAAGCAGTCTTTAACAAAGAAGCAAAAAGAGCACTGATGCAATGGCAATATACACCTTCATCAATGGGACAACAAAACGTACTAATACAACTTGATTTTGCACTCAACAGTACAGTTACAAAAAGTGATTTAATAGAGCGAGTTAACATATCGCATTAATGGGAATAAGTGTTTAAGACTATAAAGCAAGCACCCTTTTAGGCTGCTTGCTTTGTGGTTTTTGCTTATTCTCGTTATAAACTGACTGCGATCATGCCAATAGCGGTGCCTATTCCCACCAGCCAAGTGATCGAGCGAATAATATCGAGGTTTAAATAATAAAAAGTACAAAATAAAATACGCGCTACAATATGCGTCATCGCTAAAGTTTCGGTTACGGCATTAACATTGTTTGTGCCTAATACAGCAGCCAAAGCAACGGCAAAAACCGCTAACGATTCAAAACAGTTTTGATGAGCAGCCAGCGCCCGTGCTCCGAGTCCTGTAAGTTGTGTTTGTTGTTGCCGCGGATGTTTATTATCGTAACCACCGAGCTTATTCATTTCTATAATAGCTGGGATTCTCGCAACATAAGGCATGATCACTGCAATTAAGGCGCAAACCAATAAAGTCGTCATTATAATTCTCAAGTTATTATTTATGACCCAAAATAACACAGCAAATAGAAAAAAGCCGCCAAATATAAATAACCTGAGCTCTGGCGGCTAGCAGTAACATCCCTCACACTATAGCCGATTTAAGCAGTGCGTCACTGTGGCAAATTGTCGCAGGTGATGAATATTCATTATGCCTTTTTGATGGTCGCTTTAATGCCAGAGTACTGCTAAATTAGCTCTCCACTTTTTTGTATGTTATTTAAGATGATTTGGATTTTACTCACTATTTTTGCCGCATTTATGCAGTCATGGCGTAATGCGCTGCAAAGCAAATTAAGCGCTCATGTCAGCGTTGCTGGCGTTACTCTAGCCCGCTTTATTGTCGCAAGCCCTATTGCAGGGCTGTATTTATATGCGCTTTATTATTACCAAGATGCGCCTCTCCCTTCATTTAATCCTTTATTTATTAGCTATATTATTGGAGCCAGCATAGTGCAAATTATTGCCACAGGGCTCATGGTGAAGTTGTTTAAAATGAACAATTTTGCAGTAGGCGCCGGCCTTGCTAAAAGCGAAGCGCTAATGGCGGCGATATTAGGGTTACTATTTTTTGGTTCGGCGCTTTCATTTTTAGGTTGGATTGGTGTATTTATTGGCGCACTCGCTGTATTGCTATTAAGCGGCATTGCGAATGTGAAACATTTTAGCTTAAAAACCGCCTTAACAGGGCTTGCTTGCGGTACTTCGTTTGCGTTGTCATCGTCATGGATCCGCGAAGCAAGTTTAAGCTCGGGTATAGCTTTTCCTTATGCACCCGCGTGGGTTTTGTTACTGATTATTAGCTTGCAAACACTGATGTTATGTATATACATTGCTTTAAAAGAGCGCCATACCTTTAAAATGATGTATCAATATAAGAAAATGACAAGTGCAGTGAGTGTATTTAGCTGCTTAGGTTCCGTCGGCTGGTTTAGTGCCATGAGCTTACAGCATGTCGCCTATGTAAAAACGCTCGGTCAAATAGAAGTATTTTTTACCATGTTAATCTCTATTTTATGGCTAAAGCAGCCGCTAAAGCGCCAAGACAGTGCGGGGCTAGTGCTGATTGCAGTGGCTGCCATATTGGTTATGCTGCCAAGTAGTTAAAAAAAGCGCAGGTATAAACCTGCGCTTGTTTTTTAATCTAACAATTAATGACTAATTTTTAAGGTGATGACACCACAAATAATCATTAATACACCAGCAATACGGCCAAAAGTGGCTGCATCACCATAAAATAATATGCCAACTAAAAACGTACCTGCTGCGCCAATCCCCGTCCATACCGCATAAGAAGTCCCCATAGAGATTTGCTTTTGCGCTAACCAAAGCATAAAGCCACTTGCGACCATAAACGCGATTGCAATTGCAATGCCTTGCCAACGGGTATCTGGGTTTTGTGAAATTTTTAGGCCTATTGGCCAACCAATTTCAAGTAACCCTGCAATTATTAAGTACATCCACGCCATTAAACATCTCTCTTTTTCAATATCACTTCATATAAATCACTGCGGCGGTCTTTTAAGTTACGCACGGTACCTTCACTGTGAAGTATTTTTAACTTGTCCATATCTAAGTCGCTAAATAATAGCATTTCGGTATTGGTGGTGGCCTCATTTAGTGTGGCATCGTGCGGAAATGAAAAGTCCGATGGGGTTAGTACCGCCGACTGCGAAAACTGCACATCTAAGCTTTCTACTTCAGGTAAGTTACCCACAGAGCCTGCAATAACCACATAACATTCGTTTTCAATGGCACGTGCTTGGGCACAATGGCGTACACGCAAGTAACTGTTTTTAGTGTCAGTCCAAAATGGCACAAATAAAATATCCAAACCTTGGGTTGCTAAAATACGTGACAACTCAGGAAATTCGACATCGTAACAAATTTGAATACCTACACGGCCTGCATCTGTATCGAATACAGCAATTTTATCACCGCCTTGGATCACCCAATCATTTTGTTCATGCGGGGTAATATGAATTTTACGTTGCTCGTCTATTTTACCGCTGCGATGGCATAAATAACTAACGTTATATATTTTATCGTCTTCGGCAAGCGGCATTGAGCCGGTAATAATGTTGGCGTTGTATTCTATCGCCATACGCGACATGGCGTTTTTAAAGGTCTCTGTGTATTCGGCTAAATACCGAATTGCCTCGGTTTGGTTACTTTGTTCGGTTAATCCCATCAGTGGCGCATTAAAAAACTCAGGGAATAAAATAAAATCGCTTTTGTAATCAGATACCGTATCAACAAAGTATTCAACTTGCTTAAGCATTTCTTCAACCGACTCAACACAGCGCATTTGCCATTGCACAGCTCCTACGCGCACGATTGATTTAGTTGACTCAATAACGGTGTCGGTTGGCTCATACATAATGTTATTCCACTCAAGTAATGTGGCATAACCGACCGACTCCTGATCTTCAGGTAAGTATTTTTTTAATAATCGTTTAACCTGAAAGTCATTGGCTAATTGAAAACTGAGTATAGGGTCATACAGCTCTTTTTGATCGACCTTAGCAATGTATTCCATCGGGGTCATTTCACTGCTGTGATTGTAATAACGCGGAATGCGGCCACCCGCTAAAATAGCGCGTAAGTTATATTGGCGACATAATTCTTTACGGGCATCATAAAGACGACGCCCTAAACGCATGCCTCGGTACTGCTCACTAATAGCAACATCTAAACCATATAGCGCGTCACCTGTGGTATCACTAAATACACGGTCATGGCCATCAGCAATATCTTCATAGGTGTGCGGGTTTGAAAAACGTGCATAATCCACTTGTACACTCAGCGCTAAACCCACCAGCACGCCATCATCAACAATACCAATTTGCCCTTCAGGGAACTGATCTATAAGTCTAAAAATTGTATGGCTTGGCCATGCGCCGCCTAAATCAGGGTACGCTTCGTCCATCAAGGTTTTAATTTGTGGGTATTGTTCTCGGGTTAAGTTACAAATTTCAAGATGGGTTTTTTCTGCCGACATACGCAACTCCTTGGGGCATGTAAGAATCAAAAAAGCTGAACACATGCTCAGCTTTATTAGGTTTATGCGTTTTTATTCGCGCTTTGCGCTACTTTAAACTGCGATAAAAAAGTGTGGTTACCCGCTCTTTAGGTAACCAATTAGCATATTCAAGGCCAAGTTCTGATAATGGATCGGCTTTGAGGACTTGCTCTAAACTGGCATCGTTTTGCATAGCATTAAGCATAACATCTTTCGCTTTTTGTACCAGCTTACGATACGTCATTAGCCCTGAACGGTCGCTTATCGGGCCATGCCCTGGAATAACGGTTGTTTTTTCATCAGTTTATTTGATCACATCATCAACCGCTGCTAAAACACCATCAACACTACCGCCACTATCTACATCAACAAAAGGTAAGCTTCCAAAGTTAAAATATATATCGCCCATGTGCACTATGTTGTCGTTACTAAAAAAGATAACCGAGTCGCCATCTGTGTGTGTATTTGAGTAGTGCACAACATGCGCATGCTCATTGTTAAAGTGCAGTTTTAAATCATGGCCAAAACTAATACGCGGTAAGTAATCAGAACCCTCACCATGCTTTTCTTTTAAGCGTTTGTGTACATTGTCGTGAGCAATCACATGTGCGCCCGCTTTGGCAAAGTTCTCGTTACCCCCAGTATGGTCGCCATGATGATGGGTATTAATTACAAACTCGGCACTGCCTGGCTTTAAGTCGCTAATGGTTTTTTTTATATCGTCGGAAAGCTTGGCAAACTGATCGTCAATAATATAAATGCCATCATCCCCCACGCTTGCGGCAATGTTACCGTCTTGACCAAATAACACGTAAACATGTTCACTTAATTGTGTAGCCGTAACAGGGTTTTCATCCGCAAATGCATAATTGCTTAACAGTAAACTGGTGATTAATGCCGGTAGTAATTTTTTCATTTTTGTTTTCCTATAATTGCTTTATCTGGGTTATAAAACGTTATTACTACTTATTTAGCTCACTTTGCATCCAAGGCTAGTCGTTCATTGGTGCAATTTCAATTTGATGCATTAATGCTTGCGGTAATAATGGCGTGTGCTTACCTTTTACATATTCATCAAAGCCAGCTCGATAAAACTCAGAAAGTGGGTGCCCTGATTGCCCACCCGGAATCGTTAAAATAGCATTCTTCAAGTGCCCAGGCTGAACAATAAAACGCTGTGATGCGCCAAAACTACGTTTTTGCACCGCTGGCATATAACTGTCACCAAATCCGGGGGCTGTTGGCATGTTAAGTAACTTACTCAGTATGGGCATTTGTTTAGCAAACGGGTGTTCTATCACTAATTGGTTCACTTTACCCCATTGCCAGTTTTGTATGTTATTACCAAACCTTGATGTTAACTGCGTGAGTGTTTGCTCAAAGGCACCCTGTAATTGCTGCTCCCAATTAGTAAACTGCGGATTAACCCAACTTGTTGGCTGAGCCTTTATTAACTGCCAAACAGCAGGCTCTAAATCACGTTTCACATATTTTAATGTGCCATCTCGCTGGTTGAGTGTTGTCTCAATACTGCTAAATAAAATATTAATCAGTTCATCACGATACGTCTTTACTAAGGTATACCCTATTGATTGCGGGCAAGCGCATTGCTGCCAGTTTTCGAGGGCATTTATATGATCTTTATAGCGCGCGGGCTGCTTTTTTAACTGCTCAAGCAATAAGGCATGCCAAGGCATTAAAAACCGTGCTTGGTTATCTAACTGCAACTGATAAAAATCACTTTCATTAAAGCGTTGTTTTTCAAATAACCTATCGCGAATTTGCGTTGCACGGGCTCCAAGCGCATAGCCGCCATTACCAAAACGGACGTTATCATCAGCAGATACCACTCGAGAATTACCTGTCCATAATCGCCCGTTTTCAGGATTTTTAATAAAAGGTCGATCGATTTCGTTTTGCTGCCAAAGCGCAGAGTAATCTTCTTCTTTTACGGCTAATTCACTGGGTACTTTTCGCGCAGGTATACCGCCCATGTGTTTCCAAGCTGCATTTCCTTGGTCATCGACCACCAGCAGGTTTTGCACAGGAATGCCTACGTCACTTGCAATATCAAGCGCATCATCAACAGTCTGTGCTTGCTCAAGCTGTAATAGCTGCATATTAACGGCGTATGGTTGATGTGCAGCCCAGCTCAATGCGTAAGGCTTTTCATTAATGTATTTTACCGGACCATATTCACTGAGCGTAAGAGAGTAACTTTCTACCTTGCCACTGGGTAATGCAATAGGCTCATCTACTTGCCACATTTTGCTATCGCTATTAAGCGCAATCCAATCGGCGGTATCTAAATACCCGTTGGTAAACCCCCATGCAACGTTGTTATTTGTGCCTACTACAATCGCTGGCGCTCCCGGAAGCGAGACACCTGTTACCTGCATGGGTTTATTATTTAATGAATAGTTTAATTGGGCTCGATACCAAATAACCGGCACAGCCATTGATAAATGCATATCATCAGAGAGCATCGCAGCCTGAGTGTTGGTTAAATTTGAGGTCACAGCCCAATTATTACTTCCCACTTCTAAATTAGTGGTAATGGGTTTAATCGCGGTGATTGGTTGCGATAAAAGTTCGGGGATTGGGTTATTCAAAAGAGCGAGCTGACTGCCATCCAATGCGGCTTGATATTGGCTAGGCTGAGTTAAAAAACTTACCATTTCAGCCCCGTATTGCTGCTCTATTTGAATTAAAGCTTGGTCACGCTCAAATGTAGATGACTGTAAATCAAGGTACATGCTAAAAATAACTAATAAACTGTCTTCACTTTGCCAAGGCTTTTGCTCAGCCCCTGTGAGTAAATATTCAAAACTTGGGTACCCTACTTGTGCAAGGCCTTCATTTACACCTTGGGCATAACTGCGTAGCAGCTGTTTGTCGGTCTTCGGGAGGGTTTTTAAAATAGCTTGGCTGCGTTTACGTAATTGGTGAAAACGCATTTTTTTATCAAGCCCAAGCGCTGCTTCACCAAATAGTTCGCTTAGCTCACCGGCCGCATTACGACGTAATAAATCCATTTGAAAAAAGCGGTCTTGCCCATGAGCATACCCTAAGCCATAGGCAGCGTCATGACGAGTAGTTGCAGTAATAACGGCTTGGCCAAGCGTATCACGAGCGACTTTAACGGGCTGTGTTACCGCATCGCTTCGGCCTTTACCATCAAGGGCTGGCAAACTTAAGGTCAAAACGCCGTAAACAATTGCAGTACTGGCGAGTGCTAAAACCACAACAACCAATAGCAACCGTTTGATTACTTTAAACATAAACATACCCTTTAACTATTTCAATAAACTATTATTAGCATATATTCATAATCGTTCTATTAAAAACGCTACGAAAAGCGGGTAAAGGGTGAAATAAACATCAAAATCCACGATAATACACAGTTCATGTATTGTGCAGACCTAGTTGAGATCAAAATGACTGAAAAAACATTTATTAAAGGTAAAGACCGCGATTTAGAATCGTCTATCTCTACCATGCAAAACAAGCTAAAAGCGCTAAATATTAATATTGAAGAAGCGCTGTGGCTTAACCCTGTAGCAAACTGTTATTCAGTTCATATAAAAGATAGCGACTGCGGTGTGATGTTTACTAATGGTAAAGGTGCCACTGATAAAGCCTCTATTGCCTCTGCGCTAGGTGAATATTTTGAGCGTTTAAGCTGTAACTACTTTTTTGCTGATTTTTACTTAGGCGAAGAGTTCGCCAATGATGACTTTACTCATTATCCAAACGAGAAATGGTTTAAAGTTGAAAACGATGAAATACCACAGGGTATTATGGATGAAAGCTTATGGGATTATTTTGACCCAGAGCGTGAATTAACCGCATCACACCTTTATGACTTTAACTCTGGCAATTTCGAACGTGGTATTTGTTCTGTACCGTACACTCGTCAGCGCGACAACCAAGACATTTATATTCCGGTGAATGTGATTGGTAATATTTTCGTTTCTAATGGCATGAGTGCCGGTAATACTAAATTTGAAGCCCGTGTTCAGGGGTTATCTGAAGTATTTGAGCGCGCTATTAAAAACCGCATTATTGCCGAAGGTATCAGCTTACCAATCGTGCCTGAAGAGGTGGTAAAACAATACCCTAAAATTCATGAAGCTTGTGAAGAGCTACGAAGCCATGGCTTCCATTTACGCATTGCGGATGCATCACTAGGCGGTAAATACCCAGTAATGAGTGTCACGCTTATAAACCCTGTTGATGGGTCAGTATTTGCTTCTTTTGGTGCTCACCCTTCATTTGAAGTAGCGCTAGAGCGTACCGTTACCGAATTACTACAAGGTCGTCGCCTAGATCAACTAGACGTATTCCAACCTGCTACATTTGATAACGACGAAGTCGCTACTCCTGAGAACATTGAACTGCACTTTATTGATTCAAGCGGTTTAATTTCACATGACTTTTTCCGCTCTGAAGCAGATTTTGAATTTGTACATTGGGACTTTAGTGGTTCAACTGAGCAAGAATACAACTTCTGTACTGATTTAATTCATAGCATGGGTCACGATATCTACATTATGGATTACACCCATTTAAACGTGTATGCATGTCGTATTTTAGTTCCTGGTATGTCAGACATTTATCCAGTAGATGAGTTAATTTGGCGCAACAATAATGAAGGCGCTAAATTCCGCGAAGACTTCTTATCGCTTGATCAGTACGATAGCGAACAATGGATGGAAATTTACGACAACCTCGAAGAAGCAGGCCATAGCGATATTATTCGCGCAGCTGAATTCATTGGCTTAGCAACCGACGCCGATACACCTTGGCACACACTACGCATTGGTGAGCTTAAAGCACATTTATGCTTAGCGGCGGGTAATGAAGAAGCTATTGACTGGGTTGATTGGATTTTGCATACCGGCCAAGTAAACGACGAAGCAATGCGTCACTTTCGTTGCTTAAAAGCAATCCTTGAAATTAAATATGATGACGAGCGCGAATATGCAAGTTATCAAGATGCATTAGGTTTAATGTTTGGTAGCGACAATGTCACGCTTGCTATTGAAATTGCTGAAGGTCGTAAATTATTTAACGGCTTAACGTTCCCAGGCTTATCGCTTGAGGGCTTTAAAAAGCATGCAGCACTTCTTGATGGTTACCGCAAATTACACGTTGCAAAGCAACAGCATTGGGCGCGCGAAGTTAGCGACTCATAACCACACCTAAACTACTAATTATAAAAATAAAATGGCGCATTTTTAACTGCGCCATTTTTATTTTCTCGATAAATTGACTATAGTTAGCCCATCTTGACTTACAACTTAATTACATTCTATGTCGCTGCAGCGCAAAAACAAATGCACCCGAATTAATAACGCTAAGCTGACTTTTTTATTATCGCTGGTGTTGATAATCACTATTAGCTTGGTGCTTGATCGCGTCAATTATAACCGTGAGAAAGATGCTTATCGCTTACGCGCATTGTCACAGGTAAGTACCTACAGAGCACAACTTGAAGCTGTATTAGTGTCTAATATTCAACTCATTCGTGGCTTAGCTATTGCTGTTGCCGCTGAGCCAAACTTAGATCAAACTCGCTTTGAACAAATTGCAGCCCCGCTTTTTGAAACCTCAAATGAGCTACGTAACATTGGCGCGGCGCCAGACATGGTAATAAAAATGACCCATCCGCTTAAAGGTAACGAAAAAGCGATAGGTCTTAATTTTTTGGAAAATAAAGCACAGCGCGAAGATGCCATTAAAGCAAGAGACACGAATACGATCGTGATGGCAGGTCCACTTCAGCTTGTCCAAGGCAGCGAAGCCTTGATTGCGCGCGTACCAGCATACTTGCCAGAAAATAACGCCTTTTGGGGATTGCTCTCAGTGGTACTCGATATAGAAAAAGTTTATGAAAACTCGGGGATTATTGAACTACAGCAAAATTATAATATAGCAATACAAGGACGTAATGGATTAGGTAAGCAAGGTGAGTTTTTTTTCGGTGACCCCTCTATTACTGTTCAAGACCCTCTAGAATTTACTTTAAACTTTCAAGGAGGTGTTTGGCAGCTTTATGTTATACCCAAGCAAGGCTGGCAACCAGTGAGTTCTTCGATCTGGCCTTTACGGTTCATTATTTTAACCGTGTTAGGCTTGCTCATTTCTGCCTTTTTGTTTTATCTAAAAATACTCAACCGTGAACAAGAAAGCGAAAGAATGCTTGAGGTGATGAGTAATTTAGCACAAGTCGGTGCATGGTCGTTTAACTTAGAAAAAAAACACGTGTTTTGGTCAGATATGACTAAAAAAATATTTGAATACCCATTAGATGAGCAACCAAAATGGTCAGAAAATTTAAACTATTTTAAAGAAGGTGAAAGTAGAGAAAAAATCGCTAAACTGGTTGAAAGAGCAATTAAGCATGGTGAAAGTTACGAAACTGAGCTTGAAGTGATCAATGCAAATGGTCAGTCTGTATGGGCACTTGTTCACGGTGAAGCTGAACATAAAAATGGCCGTTGTGTAAGAATATTTGGTTCATTACAAAATATTGATGCCCGTAAAAAAGTAGAATTAGAAAATCGTAAAATTGCTCGTTTTAACGAAACCTTGGCCTCCTTAACGGTGAGTGATGAAATATTAAATGGCAAACTAAGCCAATCTAAAGAATTAATCACGCAGTCTATTTGCCAAGCCCTTGAGGTAAACAGCGCCAGTATAAAATTGTTTAACCAACAAAGAACCCAGCTAATTCAATTTGCGAGTTTTAATCGTTCAGGTAGCGAAAATAATATTCCGTGGCTGCAAGAAACTATTCCTGACTTTTTTACCGCAATAGAACGAAAAGCGATATTTTGTGTTGATGATGCTCAACAACATCCCTACTTAGCCCCTATCAAAGAAAGCTACCTTCAACCGTTTTCAGTCAAGGCGATGCTGTGTGTTCTTATTCCTGCAAGCAATGGCTCTATTGGAATAGTTTGTGCTGAGCAAGATATAGTTAGAACATGGAGCCATAATGAAGAAAGCTTTTTAATTGCTGTAGGGGCTTTAATTGGCAGCCTTTACTCTAGCCAACAACGTATAGAAACAGAGGCACAACTAGTCAGGGCAAAAGAAGCCGCAGAACAAGCTGTGATTGCAAAAAGTGAGTTTTTAGCCAGTATGAGCCATGAAATTCGCACACCCATGAATGGGGTGTTGGGAATGCTTAATATTGTTAAAGCAACCCAATTAGATCAACAACAAAAGCATCATATTAAACTTGCGCAATCATCTGCAGAGTCATTGTTAGGAATTATTAATGATATTTTAGACTTTTCTAAAATAGAGGCTGGCAAGTTAGACATTGAAAATATTCAATTTAATTTACCTCGCTTTCTGGGTGAAGTGGTTGAGTCATTTGCATTAAAAGCCGAGCAAAATAACACCACGTTAATTTTGGATGCAACACATATCACCAGCAGTGAATTTATTAGCGATCCGAATAGATTACGTCAAATTTTAAGTAACTTAATTGGCAATGCCGTTAAATTCACCCAAAACGGTGAAATATTGATATCCGCTAAAATTGCCCATACACTTGACGCCACAGTTTTAGAATGTGCAATCGCTGACTCAGGTATAGGAATCAGCGCAGAGAAACAGCCCCATTTATTTGACTCATTTACTCAAGCAGACACATCAACCACACGCCAATATGGTGGCACAGGCCTGGGTCTTGCTATTGTAAAGCAGCTGTGTGAGCTCATGGGTGGCAAAGTGAGTGTGAGTAGTACACCAAATAAAGGCAGTACATTTTCCTTTTTTATAAAGATAACCCCTCAATTAGTTCAAGAGCACGAAGCATATCAAGCAATTAAAAATAAGCGTATTTGGGTTATTGATGATTGCTTACTCAATACCACTATTGCCAAAAAACAATTAACTCGCTGGGGGGCTAAGGTCAGCACGATCTGCGATTACCTGTCTATAAGTGCCTACATTAATAGCCATGAAGATACCCCACCAAACATTGTGCTCGTTGACAGTGCTTTATTTGAACCATTATACGAAGCTCAAGCACTCGCACTTAAGCAGTTTTTAACAAGAAGTAGCGGCCATTTAATTATTATGGCTCCCATGAGTTATACAAATAAAAACGCGACCTTACCATTAACCGAAGAAACCCTCGTATTTAAACCACTCACCCCTTTTGATTTACAAAATGCGCTGACTGCAAAAAGCACTATCGAGCAAACACACGTTGATACACAACTAAAGTTGCTTGCTGCCACTGAGGTTATGACAGATACACTCGCGGCGCATGTTTTATTAGTAGAAGATAATAAAATTAACCAAGTTGTTACCGCTGCTTTTTTAAAACAGTTGAACGTGACATTTGAGATTGCTGAAAATGGTGCTGAGGCAGTTGAAAAGTTGAATCAAAACCCAGCTAACACTTATCAATTAATATTAATGGATTGCCAAATGCCTACGATGGATGGCTACCAAGCAACTATTGCCATCAGAGAAGGCAAAGCAGGCAAGGTAAATAAAAACATAACAATAATAGCGCTTACCGCAAATGCAATGCAGGGTGATAAAGACAAATGTTTGGCCACTGGTATGGATGACTATTTAACTAAACCCCTCAATGCCACAACTCTTCATTCTAAGCTCCAGCAATGGCTTACAAGCAAATAACAGTGTAAGCTAAAAATAGAATTTATTAGGTGAGATAAGGTATGCAATTGCAATTATCAATGGAGCAACAACGCGTTATTGGTTGTTTATTAGAAAAACAAAGCACAACACCTGAGCACTACCCTTTATCGTTAAATGCATTAACAAATGCCTGTAATCAAAAATCGAATCGCGCGCCAGTTGTTAATTATACAGAAGAGCAAGTTCAAACAACCGTTGATGAATTAATCAGTCTGCGATTAGTCACTGTAAATGAAGGGCTGTCTGGGCGAGTTAATAAATACGATCATCGTTTTTGTAATACTGAGTTTAGTCACCTGCAATTTGATCAACAGCAAAGGGCGATTATTTGTTTATTATTATTGCGAGGCGCACAAACACCTGGCGAATTAAAAACACGCAGTAGCCGCCTTGCCGACTTTGCTCGTATTGATGATGTTGAAAAGTCACTTGAACAACTAATTCAAAGCAATCATGTTAAAAAGCTGCCGCGCGAATCAGGTAAACGGGATTGTCGATATATTCATTTATTTGCAGATCAATCATCTGTGAACGAGGCTTCACTTGAGGCACAAACACACACTGATGATATAAAAAACACTGAACTAAATGACTTACTTGCAGAAATTGATGAGCTAAAAGTCCAGCTTAAACAAATAAAAGCTCACTTAGGGCTTTAATTCATAAATATGAAATCACATAATAGTTGCTCTATGTAGAGCGTAAAAATTATTTAACTAAAGGAGCGGGCCATGCGCGCCGAGATTATGGCTGAAATGAAAGTTCAGCCTTCGATTGATGTAAACGCTGAAATTAAACGCCGAGTGGATTTTATTAAAGCACGTTTAAAAGCGGCATATTCAACCTCACTTGTACTAGGGATCAGTGGTGGTGTAGATTCATCGACCTGTGGCCGTTTGTGTCAACTTGCTATTGATGAGCTAAACCAAGAACACCCTGACACTCATTATCAATTTATTGCTGTACGCCTACCTTATGGCGTTCAAGCTGATGAAAGTGAAGCGCAAATGGCGGTTGATTTCATTAAGCCGAGCACCCGCATGACGGTAAACATTAAACCCGCAACCGATGCACTGCATGAGCAGACAATGGCAACTCTCGCGGGTACCGAACAAACACTCCCTTCGCAAGATAAAATCGATTTTATTAAAGGTAATGTCAAAGCACGTCAACGCATGATTGCGCAATATGAAATAGCCGGCTTTTGCCAAGGCTTAGTGGTCGGTACCGATCATAGTGCTGAAAATATTACTGGTTTTTACACTAAATTTGGTGATGGTGCATGCGATTTGGCTCCTTTATTTGGCCTATCAAAACGCCAAGTTCGCGCATTAGCAACCACATTGGGTGCGCCTGCGCTTTTAGTTGAGAAAGCACCAACAGCGGATTTAGAAAGTGATAGACCAGGACTAACAGACGAAGAAGCACTTGGCTTAAGTTATGAAGAAATTGATGACTTTTTAGAAGGTAAAGCAGTTTCAAGTCATGTAGAAGAAACGCTAATTGCAATTTACCAGCGCACGCAACATAAGCGCCAGCCTATTCCAACAATATACGATGCTTTTTAAATCAATATTATAAGCGTGATTTAACTGATCGAGCCGCTTGTATTTTACGTAAACATGACGTGAAAATAAGTGGCTTAAATTTTTAAAAGTTAACCTTAACGCTTGCCAACAGAGAGTTTTATATTTTATGACACCCCCTATTTTGATTACTGGTGCAGCACAACGTATAGGGCTTGCGCTGGCAAAGCACTTTATAGCCCAAGGGCAAGCGGTCATTATTACTTATCGGACCCGTCATGAGGCAGTTGATTCGTTGGAACAACAAGGGGTTACCTGTCTTTATGCTGACTTTAGTACTGATGAGGGCATTAATACTTTTATTACGTTGCTTAAATCACACACTGACTCACTAAGGGCAGTTATTCATAATGCATCAAGCTGGGACTGTGAAGCTAACAACCCTCACTTTGAGCAGCTGTTTGACAATATGATGCGCATTCATGCAAAAACACCGTACTTGGTAAACTTACATTGCGCAGATTTACTATTAAATTATCAGGCGTCGCATGCTAAACCCGCTGACATTATTCATTTGACTGATTATGTAGTGGAAACAGGCAGCCCAAAACATCTTGCTTATGCGGCCAGTAAAGCCGCACTGGATAACTTAACTAAATCATTTAGTGCTAAATATGCACCTAACATAAAAGTAAATTCAGTCGCACCATCATTAATTATTTTTAACCAACATGATGATGAGCAGTACCGCGCTAAAACTTTAAAAAAATCATTAATGGGTATCGAACCTGGATGCCAAGAAATTATCAATAGTATAGACCTACTACTGAACAGCCATTACATCACAGGGCGTGCTTTACCTGTTGATGGTGGTCGCCATCTTAAGTAAGTCCTAATAAAACTGAGAAACTTATGCATAACGAATTAAAAGAAAGCTATCAAAAAATTATAACTGCTGTAGGTGAAGACGCTGAACGTGAAGGGTTACTTGATACCCCAAAACGCGCTGCAAAAGCGATGGAGTACCTTACTCAAGGATATCGTCAAACGCTTAACGAAATCACTAACAATGCGGTATTCACCTCTGACGCTGACGACATGGTATTGATACAAGACATCGAGCTTTACTCTATGTGTGAACATCATTTACTCCCTTTTATTGGCCGCTGTCATATTGCTTATATTCCTGATGGCAAAGTATTAGGCTTATCTAAGTTTGCGCGTATTGTTGATATGTTTTCGCGTCGTTTTCAAATTCAAGAACAGCTTACCCATCAAATTGCAAAAGCGGTTGAGGAAGTAACCGGTGCAAAAGGTGTGGGGGTAATTGTTGAAGCAAAACACATGTGTATGATGATGCGTGGTGTAGAAAAGCAAAACTCAAGCATGCGTACCTCGGTAATGCTAGGAAACTTTAGAGCCGATCCGAAAACACGTAATGAGTTTTTACAGCTGATCAAAGGATAATGTATGGCAAACGCAATTATTAATGTAACTAATTTACGACTACGCACATTTATTGGTTTTAATCCTGATGAGCGTGAAAAAAAACAAGATGTGGTCATTAACCTTGAAATTCACTACCCTGCTGATCAAGCTTGTGAAACAGATGAAGTAGACCAAGCACTTAACTACAAAGTGATTACTAAAGAGGTGATTAGCTTAGTGGAGCAAGGACACTTTTTATTGTTAGAAAAACTAGTTGCTGAAATTCTTGCTGTTTGCCACTCACACCCAAGTGTTAATTATGCTAAGGCTCGAGTAGATAAACCTCATGCGTTGCGCTTTGCCGATTCGGTTTCTTTAACCCTCGACTGGCACAAATAATCCAACGGCAAGGGCTATTACCGCTAAATAACGTAACCCCTTGCCGAGCGTTACCAGCACTAAAAATGTAGTAAAGTGAACTTTAAACACGCCGCCAATAACGGTTAGTGGGTCGCCAACGATGGGCAGCCAAGCAAACAACAGGCTATAAACACCATATTTATTAAACTGCTGTTGTGCTTTTTTAAGCCCTTTTTCAGATACTGGAAACCATTTTTTATCTTTAAAACGCAATGCCTGCGTCCCTAACCAATAGTTAACACAACTGCCCAGTACATTACCCAAGGTTGCTGCAAACCAAATTAGCCATAAGTTAGTATTGCCTTGCATGATCATGCCACCCATCAATACTTCAGAGGAGCTAGGTAATAACGTGGCAGATATAAATGCTGTAAAAAATAATGTTATATAGAGCATCTTTCCCTTATGGCTAAAAACTAAACCCAGCAATTAAGCTGGGTTTGAACGACTTTTTAACTTAAAACCAATTCACCGAATAATAAAAACAGTTATTTTATCAAATTTAAGCTAAGGGGATAATTAAACTCTTTGCCATCGTTGGCTTTCACGCTTGCGATAACCACCATCACAAATGAAAAAATAGCCACCATAGGTAACAGTAGTAAACCAACCGCTGCAAAAATTAGTAAAAAACAAACAAAATAAGCTATTGCCATAGTGATTTGAAAATTAAGGGCTTTTTTTCCATGTATATCAACAATTGGCATTTCATCTTTTTTAATTAACCAGATAATAAGAGGGCCGAGTACCGACCCAAATGGCACAATAAACCCCGCTAATGCACTTAAATGACATAGCATTGCCCATGTGCGGTCATCTTTATTGACGACTTTAATCTCTTGATTTTGTTCCATTACACTCTCCCTTCTCGTCTTTATTTTGCGCTAAAATAATATTCACACTCATTAGCCACCTTAATGTAAATGCTTATTTATCCAATGCAAAGCATTTGTGTATATTTAAAAATAAAAAAAGCGCAGCAAATAGCTGCGCTTATTGATATTGCCAGACCAGTTACTTATTCACACCCGCTAAATCAAGCATAAAAGCATAATTTAATGCAGTATCTTCTAAGCGTTTGAAGCGACCTGATGCACCTCCGTGCCCTGCTTCCATATCGATTTTAAACAGTAGCTTGTTATCATCTGTTTTGTAATCTCGCAGCTTAGCCACCCACTTTGCAGGCTCAAAATATTGTACCTGTGAATCATGTAAGCCAGTAGTAACTAACATATTTGGGTAATCTTGCTTACTGACCTGATCATAAGGTGAATACGATAACATATACTCATAGTATTCTTTCTCGTTAGGGTTACCCCACTCACCGTATTCGTTGGTTGTAAGTGGAATACTTGCATCAAGCATCGTGGTCACTACATCAACAAATGGAACCGCAGCCACCATACCTTTATACAACTCAGGAGCTTGGTTTGCCACTGCACCCATTAATAAGCCACCCGCACTGCCACCTTGAGCAAATATTTTATCTTTTGCACCATACTTTTGCTCAACCAATGCCTTGGTAACATCTACAAAGTCGTTAAAGGTGTTCTTTTTAGTCAGTAGTTTACCGTCCTCATACCAAGGGCGACCTAACATTTGTGAACCGCGAATATGCGCAATGGCAAATACAAAACCCCGATCGAGCAAACTTAAGCGAGCGCTAGAAAAGGTAGGATCCATGGTCGCGCCATACGAGCCATAACCATATTGTAGCAGCGGATTAGTCCCCTCTTTTTTAAACATGTCTTTGCGATAGACTAGGCTTACCGGTACTTTAATACCATCTCGTGCAGTGACAAAAATTCGCTCTGATGCGTAATTATCTGCACTAAAATCACCGAGTACTTTTTGTTGTTTAAGTAATGTTTTATTGCCAGTAGCTAAATTAACATCATACGATGAAGCGGGTGTTGTCATACTGGTATAATACACACGTAATGTATCGCTATTTAAATCATTGTTACCGTAGGTGCTAATTGTATAAGCACTGTCGTTAAAACTAAGCGGTACCTCTTTACCCGTGGTTAAGTTACGAGCAATAATAGTCGACTGACCCATTTCACGTTGCTGATACACTAAGTAGTCGTTAAATAAGTCGATGCCTTCTAATTTTATATTATCGCGAGCGGGGATCACCGTTTGCCAATTAGCTTTATCGCCAGCTTTATCAATATCTACTTTCATTAACTGAAAGTTGACTGCGTTTAAATTAGTGACAATATAGTAAGTATTACCCAGCTTAGAAATTCCATACTCCAGATCCGCTTCACGTTCAATCAAGCGTTTTGGCATAGCCTTAACATCATCAGCACTTAAAACCGATACACCTGACGCAGTTGTACTGCTGTGCCAGATATAAATTTCTGAATCGTCTTTGCTTTTGCTAATACCCATGTAATAACTGGTATCTGTTTCTTCATAAACGAGTTCATCTTCAGCCTGTGGGGTACCGAGCGTATGACGATAAACTTGGTAACCTAGTAAAGTTTGTAAATCTTTTTTTATGTAATAAAGCGTTTTGTTGTCGTTTGCCCAAACAACACTGCCATTCGTACCTTTAAGCGTATCTTCGAGTAATTTATCAGTGCTTAAGTCTTTTATTTTTATATTATAAATACGACGACTTACGGTATCTTCACCATATGCCATTAAATTGCCGTTTGGACTTACATCTAAACCACTTACGGCATAATAATCATGTTCCTTAGCTAGCTCGTTTACATCTAAAATAACCTGCTGGTCAGTGCCTGCAAAATCACTACTACGTACATAAGTTGCGTATTCGTTATCACCGCGAGTTTGTGATGAATAATAATAGTCACCGTTTTTAACTGGCACTGAATCATCGTCTTTTTTAATTCGCCCTTTTAGCTCTTCAAATAACCTAGTTTGTAACGTTTTTGTATGCGCAAGCATTGCATCTGTATAAGCATTTTCAGCCTCAAGGTAACTAAGTACCTCAGGATCTTTTCGCTCATCATCACGCATCCAGTAATAATCATCGATACGAGTGTCGCCATGAATAGACATTTCATATGGTACTTTTTTAGCAACCGGCGGCATTACTGCGATTTGAGATACAGACTGTTCAGTAGGCGTGTTTTGTTTAACTTCAGGTGCTTTATTACAACCACCTAAAATAGCTAACGATATTACGGCAAGCGTAAACGAAGTGTGTTTCATTAATTTAAATCCCTGTTGTTTTTATTATATTAAATATACCTAATATTAAACACGACAGAAATTTAGTTTGTGAAGCTATGTAAAAAGGGAGCCGAGAAATTCTTTTTATATAGTTAAGACTTCAGTTATCCTAACAGTAACGAAGTAGCATTAAATAGTCTCTTCCTGCTGCTAATCAATAAGGACAATAATGAATAACGATGTAATTAACATTTTAACAATGGCTAAGGTCATTCAAACAGCGGTTGCACCCGTTTTTTTAATTACTGGTATTGCAGCAACGCTCGGGGTTTTATCTAATCGCTTGGCGCGAATTACAGACAGAGCCAGACAGTTAGAGCGAAAATTAAAAGTTAGCACCGATGAAGAATTTAACTTGTCTCTGACTACAGAGCTTAGAGCACTCCTTAAGCGTTCTCGCTGCATACACATTGCATTTAGTTTAAGTGTATTAAGTGCACTATTAGTTTGCGCCGTGGTTATGCTGTTATTTTTATCGCACATACAGTCGATTAATTTAGGTGTCACTATTGGCAGCTGTTTTGTTGGTGCAATGGCATTGCTAATATGTGCGTTTATGTCATTACTCGGTGAGGTGTTCTTGGCAACGCGCAGTATGCGTCGAGGGATGATTTTCGCAGATATAGATATAAACGAATAATAAAAAACCCCGAGTCAATCGTGCTACTCGGGGTTTTACTTATTTAAAACAGATTACTGTGCAGTGTAAATAGTTTCTAACACTTCTATTTTAGCTTCTTTAATCAAACCAGATTCTTTTAGCTGCTTTGATGCAACTAAAATATCTTGACCATCATTTACAGCTAAAACAGCAATTTTAGTGCCTGGGAATAAAGATACGACCTTCAAACCTGCAGCCGAAGCAACATCGCTTGCACTCATACCATCTTTTAAAAGAATAGTAATATTACCTGATAGTGACGTTAGGTTATTAGTAAAAATATTGCGAACTAATGTTCCTTTTGTGACCACATCAGACGATTTATCTACGCTTACTACTGTCATCTCACCTTTTTGCATAACGACATGCTCTTCTGAAGCAACACTCGAAGGCACTAAACGTAAGTTCTTTTCAATTTTGTAAGAACCAAAATCCGCTTTATCAAACTTTAATTTAGCTACTTGTTTCTTAGGAAGCTGAAGCTCTTTATCTGAGCTAGTGTTTGCTGTTGCCCCAAACGAAATACACGCAGCAGCACCCAATACGATTAATTGTTTAATTTTCATCTTTATAATCCTTACTCTTGACCTGCGTGACCAAATGCACGAAGAGATACACCTTCAAGTACACTTGCTGAGTTATTATTACTAATACCAGTAACACCTAGAGAATTATTTGAGCCTCGACTAAATGCAAAGCTGTCTGCGCTTGTATCTAACAAACGAACAGTCCAAGTACCTTTCGTAGACTCTCCGTAGAAAGCATTTGAAAGCATCACTGCGTCTTTAAGTACATAACCTACACTCCAGCTATTCGTGAAGCTATATGCAGGGTAAAACAAAGCTTGTTTAGATGAAAGTAATACACTTCGAGTACCCGCTGGCGAAGTAACCTCAATAGCTAAATCATTACCAGCAGATGTTTGAGTACCATCACCTAGGCCGAAGCCCATTTCAGGGTTGCTTACATCAAATTTAAATTGCATTGCCTCAATGTTTAATTCTTCTGTAACTACAATTTCTTGCGTTAAACCTGTAGCACTGTTATCAGGAATTTCTAATGCTAGTGCACTCTCAGAAACGGCTGAACCAACACCATTCCAATCCGTGATTACTTGCTCACCTAATGAAGCGTCATAAGACTTAGCCATTGCAACCGCTGCACCTGCATCTACACGCCCAAAGCCATATAAGTTATTAAAGCTATAACCAGCGGCATTTTTAACCCAACCATCATGTGCAACAAACTCACCATCTGCGGTAGTTAATTTTACAGGGGCATTTTCAGCGTCAATTAATGTACTTGTTGACGCTAATATATGACGCACATCACGCCAAGTTAGTTCAGGATTAGCCGAAAGAATAAGTGATACTACACCTGATGCATTTGGCGCAGCAGACGATGTACCGTTAAATGTAGATGTATAGTTACAACTTGCGTTATCTTCATTACCAGGATAGTTAAATGGGAACTGGCTTATGGCAAACTCTTCTCCATATCTCTGAGTAAAGCTTGCAACAGCACCACTATTAAAGCCTGAGTAACCGTTGATACATGTCATCTGATCCGTTGTTACCATTGCAGGTGCCCAACGACCATATTCACCAGCTGGCGCTGAAACCATTAAGTTAGCACCTGCTGTTGAGTAGCTAGTGTGCTTACCATTTGCATTTACAGCAGCAACACTTAGATAGTAAGGATGGCCTTGGCTTGGCTCAAACGCACCGTTATAACACGTTAAACCTAAGTCATTAGCTCCATTATCTTCACATAGTGAGCCTTCATCACCGCCATCAACAAAAGAGTTACCACTCGATTTCATATTAAGTGCACCCTTACCATCTCGCAGGTTTAGGTTTGGGTATGACTCAATAGCTTCATCTAATTCTGAATATGCAATAAATGTTGGGAAAGTTATGCCATAACTACGGTTAAACGCAGAAATATTTTCTGTTGTGCTAATGCCGCTTCCAGGGAAACCATGCACCATTAACTCAGTTTGTGGGATTTTAGCACCACCAAGATAATTCATACCAATTAAACCAGCATCAGGAGCAACGCCACGGCCACCTTTACCATTCCAACCTTTTGCAGCAATCAAACCAGCAACACTTGTACCATGATCACCACTGTTTGACATACTAGTAGGATCTGTACGGTCAGTCGCATCAGCATTTAGGTTTAAAGAGCGGTTTGGTAATACATTATCGATTAAATCTTCATGGCGGATTTCCATACCCGAATCGATCACAACTGCCGTTGCACCTGCCCCAGTAACACCTTGAGCATAAGCATCAACAACATTCATATCTTCACCAGCTACAAGCTCTGTCGCCTCTGATTGAGCAAAGCTAGCGTTGACATCGGCTTGTGCTTCTTCTTCTGTATCGCCAAATAAACTAACGTACAAATCAATTAAGCCTTGTTTCATCTCATCACTAAGCGAGTAAGCTTTCTGACCTGTATTGTTTAGGTGCCACTGCTGATTTGCAAGAGGATCTCCAATAATTCCTGAGATATTAATTTTCGCAGAGGCCGTTTTACCGTTTGCAGTTACTGTGTAATCAATAACCGCATCTTCACCAGAAACAGGCACATATGTAAACGAAGTACCCTCTACTGTTAACATACCATGGCTAAACTTAAAGACACCATCTTGCGCGGTAATTGCCTCGCCATTTTCAGTAAAACTAAAAGTAAGTGCGTCACCATCATTATCACTTGCTTTAAAGTCTGCAGTAACTGGAACCCATTGTTTTAAATCAGTAACGACAACATCACTCGCTTTTGGTGCTACATCAGTAACAACTGGAACTGTATTGTTATTATCATTATCGCTTCCACCACACCCTGATAGCGAAATTACTATCGCTGCAGACAACGCTGACAGCTTAAAAATATTATTTTTCATAAATGCTCTTCATTGGTTATTTTTATGACATCTGAATGTACACAATCAAACAACAAGCAGCAACACTGCATTTACAAACATTCACAATAAACCGTAAAATAATATCAGCCCGATTAAAATCCCGTTAATAATATCAAAGTAATAATCTATGCTTTCCCTTGAACTAAAGCCTGAGCTAAGATACAAAGATAATTAAAGAACCCTTAAAGGAGTAGAGTAAAGTGAAATTGAAGCAAGTATTTATCGGGGCGTTACTATCTACATGCGCATTTAGCGTATCTGCAAATTCTGCATTCAAAGAGCCGAGTGATGCGATTGAGTATCGCCAAGCTGCATTTTCTATGATTTCAGTTCAAATAGGCGATATGGGTGCCATGCTCAAGGGTAAAATTCCTTTTAATGCAGAGCAATTTAAGCAGCGTGCAAATAACGCAGCGGCATTGTCTAAAATGCCTTGGGAAGCTTTTTACGCAGGTACTGATAAGGGTGATACATCAGCACTTCCTGCGGTATGGTCTGAAAACGATACTTTTATGAAAAAAGCGACAGCATTTCAACAATATGCTGATGAACTTGCTGTAGCAGCTCAAACAGGTGACAAAGCGGTCATTGGTAAAGCATTTGGTGCATGGGCTAAAGGCTGTAAAGATTGCCATAAGCAATTCAAAGACTAATAAATTCTGTGTATTAAACAATAAAAATGGCGCTGTATTAGCGCCATTTTTTTAACTAAGCAGATAACTTAAAGGCTCACTTCCCCAAGTACTCATTAATAAAACCAGTAATAGTAAAAATAAAACCCATGCAATCCATGGTGACTTTGTCTCAGGCTCTAAGCTTTGTGTTGGCAGTGCTTTATTGCCTGTGATCATTGCTTTTACTAAAGGCTTGCCTTTAATTTTGTAAGCAATAATAGCCACAACATGCAAAATAATCGCATAAAATAAAATATCAAAATTGATATGGTGCAGCCAGTTGGCAAAATCAATCGTATCACTCGATACATACTGCGCTAACGGGCCATCAGCTAAAATGCCATCACTGCTCATTAAACCACTAACCAGTTGCGTAATAATCAGTATAAAAAATAATAACACCATATAACTACCTGGTGCAGAATGGCCCACATCATTTATTTTTTTGCCACTAAAAGAAGCAAGCACCGACTTAGGAGAATGCAGTAATGCCGATATTCTTGCCGTTTTACTGCCTATAAGACCCCATATAATCCGCGTTGAGATAAGCGCTAAAGTAAAAAAGCCAACCACAAAATGTAGCTCTATCATGCCTTCTTCTGCACTAAAATAAAGCGCAGCAATACTCAATACTAATAACCAATGAAAGCTTCTTAAAAAGCCATCCCACACTTTTACCTTGAACATTGCACCTTCCCTAAAAAACAGTATCATCTAAAACGCTAACTATTTTAGCATCTCAATATTAAGGTATCCTAATGAGTCTTTCCACCTATGCGCAGAGTAAAATACATGCAGTCCATTAAAAAACCGATACTAAAAGGCTTTTTAGATATGCTGCCATTATGTTTAGCCGTTATTCCTTGGGGGATTTTATGTGGCTCTTTGGCAATACAAAATGGCTTTACCCCTTTTGAGACTCAAGCTATGTCGCTATTGGTATTTGCTGGCTCGGCTCAACTAGTTGCTATCGAGTTAATGGCTGGTAATACCCCTCTATTAACCATTTTATTTACTACATTTATTATTAGCTCTCGTCATTTTTTATATGGCTTGGCGGTTCGTCACAAAGTGATTGAGCAACCCATGCGTTGGCGCCTTCCAGTCAGCTTTGTATTAACCGATGAACTATTTGCTTTTTCGCATCACCCTCGCGCCTACCAGACTAAAACGCGCCTAATTTACGCGCTCAGCGCAGGCTTTAGCTTTTACATTGCTTGGAATATTTGGACTCTGATCGGTATTGTAGCCGGTACTATGCTCCCTGATCTCACCAACTTAGGACTCGACTTTGCGATTGCTGCAACCTTTATTGCTTTGGTTATCCCAGGAGTTAAAAATTTAGCCACTCTTGTCACGGTCATTGTTGCAGGGATCTGTGCTACTTTATTAAAAAGCACAGGCTTTGAGCTGTGGTTAGTATGCTCAGCACTATTAGCAATGAGTGCAGGTTACGCTGTAACTAGAATAGTAAAAAATAAGGACGCTAAATCATGATGACGACTATTTTACTTATGGCATGTATTACCTTTTTTACCCGTTATTTATTCTTACACCGCGCGCTACCATTTAAAGTAGGGCCTAAAATGCAGCAGTTTTTGAGCTTCAGTGCACCTGCGGTTCTAACAGCGATTTGGGTGCCGATTGTATTTATAAATGATGGTGGCATTAATCTAAATTGGCAAAACCCTTATTTAAGCGCAGCGATTGTAGCCATTATAGTTGCTTACAAAACACATAATATTTACCTAACCACACTTGCTGGTATGGGGTTATTTTTGATTTTAAATTAACAGTAACGCCATAGCAGTGTTCACTATTTCGACTTTGTTAATCACCAAGCAAAGGTTAGACTATGCCAAATAAACAAATAATAGCTTAATAATATGCACCCATTTCATCAACTAAGTGCTACTAGCCTGCAAGGCCAACCTATCGATTTTAAAGAGTTTGTAGGTAAAGTTGTGTTAATAGTAAATACCGCAAGTGAGTGTGGATTCACCTATCAATACGAGTCATTGCAAGCATTACACGAAAAGTATGCCAGCCAAGGTTTAGTCATTATAGGTTTCCCGTGTAACCAATTTGGCCAGCAAGAACCCGGAGACGCGAATCAAATAGCGCAAGGTTGTTTAATCAATTACGGAGTTAGTTTTTTAATCGCAGAAAAAGTGAACGTTAATGGTCAGCATACACATTCGGTTTTTCGCTATTTAAAATCTGTATTGCCGGGGTTTTTGACACGAAAAATTAAGTGGAACTTCACAAAGTTTTTGATTAATGCAGATGGCTCACCGATTAAGCGCTACGCGCCCTTTACTAAACCTGAAAAACTAGAAAAAGTAATTGAAAAAGCATTGCTCGCAGCTAAAGTTTGAGGCTTAAAAATTATAAAGAGGCATAAAGCCTCTTTATTACCAACCCACAGAGCTTTAAATACTACCTAAGTAGCAGTTAAAAGCTAATATGTCGGCACTGATTTGTACTAGCGACAACCTAATCAATATAATCGTTTAAGTCATCTTCACCTAGGTTTTTACGCAAGCGTTTTTGCTCAAGGTAATCCTCTAACTTTCTTTTCACCTTTTGCTTTTTCTTGTCGTGTTGATTACGCCCGACCATTTCGTATTCGTCTTCAACAAAATCATCATCTAGCGCATCGTAACTAAATGTCTTACCCACAACCCACTCCATAAAGTGTTTGAGACCAATTACGGATTCTTGTATCGCGATAATTGGTGAAATTAAAATGTTCAACGCAAATTCATTGTACAAATTTACGTCAAAATAAAGCCACATCGCTATCCTAAATAGGCTCTGTGTCAGTATTGTGAATAAATAGCGCTAAATTTGAATTGTGGAAAGTGAGAGTTTTTTATCGTATCGATAAATTTTATTTATTAGCATTTGATTATTGGTTATTTTGACCAAATTTTAGCTTTTTCAATGACTTCACTTTCAACTTCAAAGCACCTTTAAAATCACAAATCACTGTTTTTAAAGATTAAAAACTATTGGCACCAAACTTGTTATAAGTTAATTATCATCAGCAAAAAACAGAGAATAAACATGAAAGAATTATTATTAGTTAGCGCAATTATGTGCGCCCCCGTCGCCATGGCTCATAATGATAACAGCTCTTCAATTTCATTTAGTAACGACGAATGTAAAGTTGAGTTTAAAAACGATGTACGTATAAAGCCAAGTGAATTAGAAATTTTTAAAGCCAACAATCAACGTATGACCTTTACCACTCAAGGTGAGTTGTCGATCAATGGCGAGCAAGTAGCATTAAATAGCGTTCAGCGCCAAGCACTGACCAACTACACAGATAATTTACGCGCGCAATTACCTGAAGTAGCCAACATTGCACTTGATGGCGTTAAAATTGCGGGCGTTGCATTAGAAGAAGTCGCCAATGCATTTAATATTGATGGCCTCGATAACATTGCAACCTTGATGGACGATATTCAACAAGAAGTAGAGGGTACCTTTTACCAACAAGGTACGTTTGTCATGGGCCAGCAAAGCTTCACTCAGTTTGGTGAAAACTTTGAACAGCAGTTTGAACAACAAATAGAAACTGCCGTTGAGTCGGCCGTAATGCAATCAATGGGCAGTATTTTAGTCGCATTAGGCTCTGAGCTAATGGGTTCAGGTGGCGACATGCAAGCCTTTGAAGAGCGCATGGAAAATATGGGCTCACAAATAGAAGAAAAAGTAGAGCTCCATGCAAAAAAACTTGAACAGCGTGCAAATACACTGTGTGGTGACTTTGTTGAAATCGCACAGCAAGAAACTCAACTTGCTGCGCAAGTGCCTGCATTAAAAGGCTATGAGTTATTTACTATAAAACAGCACTAACTGCTCAGCATTTTAATTAATCTCCCTTTGCGGCATTTGCTTTTAAGCTATGCCGCATTTTGCGTTTTTTACCCCACCAGTCCCATTTAACTCAAATAATAGACTGTTGAGCGGATCTGCTCTTGCCGTTCAGAGGCATTTTGTGGCTTCATAGTAAAATACAAACCAAAGTATAATCTTCACTTCGCTCTAGATCACTTAGAATGCCGTCCGAGCTGATGATTGTAAGCCCAAATTGCAACATATTAAAACCACCTCTTTTTAAGTTTTAAATTCTTGAGGCGGTGCGATCCCCAGTTAGACGCGTTTTAAAACGCAACTAACTCCAAAGTGCCTAGTAACCTAGGCACTTTTTTTATAATTTAAAAACCTCGCAACACTCTTTTTTATCGTTTATTTACTGCTCTTATCTGATAAATAATTAACTCCCTATAAATAACATGTTAAATCTTTGAACGAAGTAAAACCCAACCCGTTAATACAAAATAATTTAATCTGAATAAATATTCAAAAAACTCTTTTTATAAACAGTTTAAACTCAAAAAAACCGAAAAGACCCCATATAAAAGTGACATAACAATGAGCCCAGATGAATAATTATACAAAAAATAATAAACCAGTAGTTGAACGACAAATTAATAAAACGGTTTCGGATTAAAAAAACTAATACTTCACCAGCAATTTTTATCGCTTTATTTTTAACCAATCTACGGGCAAAATGCACACGTTTTCAACAGACACAACCTTGGAGCGAATACAATGAACCCAATTAATACATTAAACCAAACAGCCACAACTCACGTTGCAGTTAAACCAACTAATCGCAAAGCGAGAATGTTAGCTAAACTTAACCGTTACGGAAAAAAATTAGCACTTGGCGGTGCAATTCAATACAAATAATCACCCAACCATGATTTTTGTATTGTTGCAGCAAACATCCAACCACTAAATGAAGTTTCTTCTTTAGCTCCATCTGTTTGCTGCCAGCTCTCTCCTCATAGCTAAAAATCATCTTTAATTTTCATAATTTACAAAAAAAACCTCATTTACGCTCACTTTTTAAGCAAACGATCTTTTTGCTATTTACACAGGCAACTCACCTAAGTATTATCCTGCATCACGACGTGGAGAGATGGCAGAGTGGTCGAATGCACCGGTCTTGAAAACCGGCAGGGGTTTATAGCCCCTCTAGGGTTCAAATCCCTATCTCTCCACCACTTATTTATATTAATTGGTTTTTTCCGATTGATAACACGCTGAATAATGCGTCGGAGAGGTGTCCGAGTGGCCGAAGGAGCTCCCCTGCTAAGGGAGTATAGAGTTTGTAGCTCTATCGAGGGTTCGAATCCCTCCCTCTCCACCATTACTGATTACAAGCCACTTAATTGTGGTTTTTTTGTGCCTAAATTTTAACTCCGTTAAGAAATAGGGAGGGTGAGCACCCTCGACAGGGTTCGATAAAATGTCTGGAACATTTTAGGCCGCTGCAAGCGTCGCGCAGCGATTAATTACAGGGATGTAAGTAAGTCTATCCCTCCCTCTCCACCATTACTGATTACAAGCCACTTAATTGTGGTTTTTTTATGCCTAAATTTTAACTCCGTTAAGAAATAGGGAGGGTAAGCACTCTCGACAGGGTTCGATAAAATGTCTGAAACACTTTAGGCCGCTGCAAGCGTCGCGCAGCGATTAATTACAGGGATGTAAGTAAGTCTTTTCCTCCCTCTCCACCATTACTGGTTACAAGCCACTTAATTGTGGTTTTTTTGTGCCTAAATTTTAATAGCCTCTATTAATTTGCACTTTTTATAACGCAGTCGCGAGCGTATGCTAATAAATTAAACAAATTGTATGGCGTCACAACTTAGTGCATTATAAATGGTACTTTAAACCAGCTTAGGTTTAACCATGGCGAAGCTAATATTACTACTGTATTGTTTGGGTGCCTGTGCTGTTAGCATGGCAAATGAAGTGACGGTTTATAAATGCACCATTAAAGGAGTGCCTACTTTTAGTCAAACTCCTTGCGCTGAAGACGCTCAAGTGATCACGCTTAGAAACGTCAACATCATGCAAACAAATACGCCACAATCTGAGAACACACCAGTTGCCGATACTTCTGTTGACGATTATTTAGCGGTGCAACAAATAGAGCGTGATATTGTGCAGCTTGAGCTTAAGATTAAACAATACCAACAAGAATACGCACAGAAAAAACAGCAAATCGATTACATGACCCAAGATAAAGCAAATCGCTTAGGGGCCAGCTCAATTGCGAATGCCATTACCACTGAAACGGCGGCACTTAAGCAGCGATTTGACCCACAAATCAAGCAAGCACAACAACAAATAGAAGCACTCACTCAAAAAAAACAGCAGCTTAGTCAGCAACCTTAAGTATGTGCTTCACAACATCAATAAATGTTTGTATCTCTGACTTTGTATTATATATGTGAGGTGAAACACGGATGCCGAGTTTACGCACATCAACACTTATTTTTGCAGTCTCTAATGCTGTTAATACACTTTGCTGATGCTCAGAAAACTGCAAAATAGCGGTGCCACTACATTGCTCTTTAGCGCTAGGTGACATTAAAAAAGCGCCCAATTGCTGCTGAATTAACTCAAGTAACATCAAGTTGTGCGATCTCACTTGTTCAACGCCAAATTCAACAATATATTCAATACTATGAGCGGCAATAATATAAGGAAGTACCGAGGGCGTACCGCCCCAAAACCTTAGTGTTTTAGCGTTATATTGAAAATGCGCAATATCAAACTCGAATGGGTTTTGATGTGAAAACCAGCCAACATCTTTTGGTTCACATTGTGTTATTTGCTTTGGATTTACCCATAAATAAGCAGCTCCTGGCCCTCCGCATAGCCACTTCACACTTGAACCGATCATAAAGTCAGCATTTAACGCCGTTAGATCGACAGGGATAACCCCTGCCGATTGCGCCACATCAATTATTGAGAGTGTATTCGTGACTTTACTCAGCGCCACAATATCGTTTATGGGAGCTTGTACACCCGTATTAGAATAAACATGGCTAACAAATACCCCATCAATCTCTGAAGTTAAATATCGCTGCCATACCTGTCTATCACTCAAGTCTTCATGCTCAGGGATGTAGCGTATTTTTGCACATTCAGGCAGTGCTTTTTGCATTACAAACCCCATACTGGGAAAATCAGCCTGCGCCATTAATACTGTACACTGTGGTTTATTAAATACGGGGTGTGACATAACCAATTTGGTTAAACCACTGGATAAATTAACCTGAGGACAAAATTGCTCACTAGGCGCATTAAACAACTGCCCTAATGCCTCAGTAAATCTTTCAATGGCGGGTAACCACTGTTGCCATGGCTCTTTTACACTTTCTTGCCAAGGAGTAAAAAAATGTTCAGTGGCATTTTCTAAGCTCGTTTTTAATGGGCGGCCAACAGAGTGGCTTAATAAATAACAACCCTGTGGCATACAAAAATCATTTTTAGCCATATTAATTAATCCACTGTTTTAGCGTGTTTAAATCATCAAAGCGCGTATTTATGTCGTCACGCTTTGCCGCGGCACGCCTATCTCTTAACTTAGCTAATGAATCGAGCAGTACCGGTAAAGGTGGTCCACTGGCAGTTACTTTGCTTATATGCTGTTGTTGCATTTGCAGTGACGGTTGGGCAATAAACTTCTCAACCAACTGATTATGATGACCGATAGCGGTGTCACCATGTAATTTACACACTTGTATAAATAGTTTGCCGTGCTTTTGAAACCACTCTGTGTGTTTATATTGCTCGGCTTTTAAGAAGTCATCCATAAAGCTTTGCATACGCATGGCTTCTCGCAATATTTGTTGGTCCTCTGGCATCATATATAAAAATTTATCCACCAGCATTTGTGAGTAACTCGGCTCATTGGCACTGCAAAGCCCTAACAGCATATCAATAACATTAATGCCGGCAAAATCTCCCGCATTTGCACCACGGTAAACCTCTTTACCTACCCGGTAAGGCTTGTAGTATGGGCGTACACAATTAAAAAAACGCTCGGTATCAAGTTGAGTATACAAGGCATTATTCGACGCTATTACATCAATAAGTGCCGTTTTAACCACCTCAAGTAGTTCAGCCGTGACTGGGTGTGAAATACCTAATGGCAGTATTTTTAGTAAAGCATCACTCGCGCGCTTATACGCTAAAATACCTTGGGTGTTGTAATCTAAAAAAAGGGCTTCATCATCAAGATTTGTAAACCGTTTATAGGTGCCATTAATGGCTTTATTATGAGTGGTTAAATGTGCGGTGGCAAAACGAGGAGTTACTCCAATAGAAGCACCAATATGCATAGCAAGCGCCGATGCTTCAACTAATGGTGAGGTTGTTTCTCTGCTCGGCTCTGTGATCTCATGCCTGCGACAAGCAGCCATAAACAAACCAACATTACCAAGCAAATCGAATGCGCTATCAAATCCTTCGTCGGTATTGCCTTCGTCCAATAAATCGCTGATCAGCGCATTGCCTTGCTCCTTTAGTGCCAGCTTTAAGCTATCACCAATCCCCTCAACATTAGCCTTATCGGTTTGCTGCCAATAAAGCTGTTCTAATTGCGAGTTTAAGCTTACAAACTCTGATCTTATCCAACGGTCAAACTTAGCAGTAAAAGAACTCATAACTACACCCTGTTATTATTATGTTTTAATGCTAACAAAAACCCCTGAGGGTAAAACGCCAAAAAAAATAGTAAAAACACCTTTAGTTAGCAATAATCACTACCAACATTAAAATCACTAATAAGATCCCATAGTCATGTTAGATAAAAAAGATCAGCAGTTACTGGTTGCCTTACAATCGCATGCCCGCATGTCGGTTTCTGAATTAGCCAATACCATTAACCTATCAGACACCCCAACTCTTAGGCGTATCAAAAAGCTTGAGCAGGAACATGTAATTACGGGCTATCACGCTGCCATTAACCCTAAGTCGCTCAACCTTAATGTGCTGGTTTATGCTTTTGTGCGACTAAGTCAAAACTCGGTGAGTGCGGCACAGCAATTTGAGCAGCATGTAGAAAAGCTAGCCCATGTACTTGAGTGCTCTGTGATCTCAGGTAGCCACGATTATTTACTGAAAATTATTTCTCAGGATTTAGAAAGCTATGAGCAGTTTGTAAAGCACCAGCTGGGGAGCTTAAGCTGTATCGCCAATATAGAGTCAACGGTAGTACTCAAACAATCATTTAGTAAAAAGCAGCTACCACTTTAAAAAATAATACTATTTAGTGCCGATTCGCTATACTGAAATATCACTATAAAAATAATATTTAACAAGGATGCATGTGAAGATTTTTCGTTCAACATCCAGTTCTTTTGTTTTTTACATATCATTTGCGGTTGCGTATTTTGCAACTGGTAAGTTATTGACTAATTTTGCCTTTCAATCACAAGTCATCCCTATCTGGCTCCCTGCAGGTATTGCCCTAGTTGGCTGTTTTATCTGGTGGTGGCGTTTTATCCCGGCATTATTTATTGCCTCTGTCGCCTTTAATTTAAGTACCGGTGATAACCCAATCACTGAGCAGGTTTTAATTGGTAATACACTACAACAAGTACTGCTAATCGGTTTAGGCGCTATGCTACAAGGCATGATTGGCGCTGCTCTTTTAAAGTACTGGCTAGGCCATCCGTTGTATTTAAAACAACGCCAATCTATTATTTATTTTATTTTTGTCGTCGGTATTGTTGTTAGCCTCATATCGGCCAATATTGGCGTCTATGCTTTAAGTCAGTTTAACCCTGCTTACAGCATTGATAATCATTGGAACAATGTTACTTTTTGGTGGCTTGGTGACTCTCTTGGCGTACTGATCGCAACTCCCTTTTTATTGGCGTTATTACAACCAAAATTTAAACGACAATATGTCACCCCATTACCTACTATTGCAGTGTGCTCGGTGTTATTTATCTCTGTAGCTTTAACCACTAAGCTATACAACCAAGAGACGTATTCAAATGCGATACAAATAGCTAAGCGCGAAACATCTATTATTGAAAACAGTTTGCTGAGCAATTTAAACCTCAGCCAAATAACCGTACAAAGCCTTGCAAGCCAGATACAATCAACACCGACTTTAAGCAAGCAAGAGTTTGATAGCTACAGTGCTCAACTATTGGCTGAGCATTCATTTATTAAAGCATTTTCATGGAACCGCAAAATTAATCAGGCTCAGGTCAGTGACTTTAACAAACAGCTCAATGAAGTTTATACTGCATACAACTTTGATCCGAGCATTAAAGGGGCGCCATTATCAAACAACGATCCATTGGTGGTTATTACCTATATTGCTCCTTTTGTAGAAAACCAATCTGCCATAGGTTTTAATCTCAATTCTCGTAAAGATCGCCGTGAGACTTTACTCGACCCACGCATTAAAAATCGCCCTGTGGGCACTAAAATAATTCAGTTAGTTCAAGCAAAAGAACCTGAACCTGCGTATTTATTATTTGCTCCTGTGTATCAACAAAATAACGAAGTTGCCTCAATTAAAGGCTACGCAACAGGTGTATTTTTAGTAAAAAACATACTTGCTCAGTCGATTACCCAAGCACAAAATAAGATGTTTAATATCGATATTTATGAAGCTAATACTACCAATCCATTTTATTCAAACGCCGAAAATATACCGACCAAAAGCAATAAACTGACAACCATCACGATTAATTTTGCAGGGCAAACATGGCTGGTTGATTTAACCATTAAAGATGAATTTCTACCGCATCAAACTAATAACATGACACTCTTTTTGCTTATTTTACAGGTCATTGTCAGCTCACTCATTTTACTGATATTACTGCTGTTTAATAACCAACACCTCGCACTTTCACGCTTGGTAGCAGAGCGCACACGCTCGCTGGTTAAAGCTAAACAGCAATCTGATTTAGCAAATCAGGCTAAAAGCCGATTTTTAGCAAATATGAGCCATGAAATTCGCACCCCACTTAACGCTGTGATTGGCTTTTCAACTCTAGCTAAAAGTGAAGATAGCGCTGAAACCCTCACCGGTTATCTAAATAAAATTAATTTAGCGTCTAAATCATTGTTAAGTTTAATCAATGATGTACTCGATATCTCTAAAATTGAATCACAAAAGCTCACCTTAGAAGTCGCTCCTTTTGATTTGAATGCGCTTCTTGCTCGGATCAGTAGTATGTTCGAGCAAAGCGCTGAACAAAAAGGTATTAACTGGAAAGTTGATAACCAATTACCAACCGATATTTGGTTTGAAGGTGATGTTATGCGAATTGAGCAAATTTTATTAAACCTATGTAGTAACGCCATTAAGTTTACCTATGAAGGTGAAGTAAGTGTTAGCGCATACAGCAAAGAGATCACCGATAGACGTCGTCAAATTACCTTGACTATTAAGGATTCGGGCATCGGTATTGCGCCATCAGAGCAAAGTAAGTTATTTGATGCGTTCACCCAAGCCGATAGCTCAACATCACGTAAATTTGGTGGCACAGGGCTTGGTTTAGCAATCGCAAAAGAACTTAGCTTATTAATGTCTGGAGATATCAGCGTACAAAGCGAGCCAGGTAAGGGCTCTACTTTTACTCTGTCTGTCGAGTTAAATACATGTGCAGCGCAACAAGTAACGGCAAAGCACATACACCAGCATGTTGACTTAAGTAAACTAAAAATACTGGTTGCAGAAGATAACAGCGTCAATCAATTAGTCATAAAAGCAATGCTTAGCTCTTTAGGGATTACCCCAACACTGGTTGAAAATGGCGAATTAGCAGTAGAACAAGTTAAAATAAATGACTTCGATTTAGTATTAATGGATTGCCAAATGCCGATTATGGACGGTTACCAAGCCACCGCCTTGATACGTCAAATTAAAAGTACTGAGCAATTACCAATTATTGCCTTAACTGCTGATGTAATGCCTGAAGATAAAGCCAATGCCTTAGCAATTGGTTTTAACGAACATCTTGCAAAACCTCTTGAACTCGATAAGCTCACACAATGCTTATCTCAATATATCGAGCAGGATGAACCATAAGGTTTTATCCAAAATAGAAAACCGAATATGGCTGTCGAATTATTATCAAAATTAACAAGTAACACACAGACAACAGTAGTAGGCAAAGCATTATGAGCCACTTTTCACATCAATGGTTTAATAGCATCAACCAAATTGACGCAACACAATGGCATTATTTTTTTGGCGATGATCCTTTTACCCAACATGCTTTTTTATACGCACTTGAGCAAAGCCAATGTGTAAGTGCTAAAACAGGTTGGCAGCCTCACCACTTAGCCGTTTATGAAGGCGATAAACTAGTTGCCCTTGCCCCTGGCTACTTAAAAGCGCACTCCTACGGTGAATATGTATTTGACTGGGCATGGGCTGAAGCTTATGAAAAAAATGGCTTAGATTATTACCCTAAATGGCTGTGCTGTATTCCCTTTAGTCCGATTGAGGGGCAAAGAATACGTATTATGCATAGCAATCCAAAGTTAGTTTATGAGTATATAACAGAGCAACTTAATACCCACTGCGCAAAACAAGCCTGGTCAGGCTGGCATGTAAACTTTTGCGATAAAGCACAAACCTCACAGCTAAGTGATGCAGGTGCTATGCAAAGAACCGGCGTGCAATTTCAATGGTTTAATAATAGCTTTAAAGATTTTGACGATTTTTTAAAAACCTTTAATGCCCGTAAGCGCAAAGCAGTAAAAAAAGAACGCGCTAAAATAACACAGCAAAATATCACCATTGAATGGCTGCAAGGTGAGCAAATCACCACAACAGTGATGCAGCTTTTTTGTGAGTTTTATCAACGTACTTATTTAAAACGTTCAGGCCATTTAGGCTACTTAAACAGCGATTTTTTTAGCTTGCTACACGCCTTAATGGCTGAAAAATTGCTCATTATGCTAGCCAAAAAAGACCATAAAGTGATTGCCGCCACATTAAGTTTAATTGGTGACAATACCCTTTATGGGCGTTATTGGGGAGCAAGCGAAGAGATTGATTCTCTTCACTTTGAGCTGTGTTACTACCAAGGCATTGAATATGCGATTAAGCATAATATTCACTGTTTTAATGCCGGTGCTCAGGGTGAGCATAAAATAGCACGCGGCTTTCAACCCATCACTACTTATTCTGCTCATCATATTATTCACCCCGATTTTAATCATGCTATTGCAGATTACTTAAAACGCGAACGCCAACATATCGATATTTATAAACAACAATGCAGCACTTTATTGCCGTTTAAAAATGAGTAACTGATTATTTGCAGGCATCGCAGTATCGCTAAGTAACTTAAGCCCAGATTGCACTGCAAGTTGCTCAACCGCTTCGAAATCACGAATACCACTAAGCGGATCGCGACTTTGCAATAAACTGTTAAATTCATTATTACTGGGGCTGGTAAACTCCCCTTTATATTTGAAAGGGCCATATACACACACCACCCCTTGCTGGTTTAAGTGCTGATTTACTCCAGCAAAAAAACGCGTAATTAACTCCCAGCTCACTATATGAAAAGTGTTAGCAGTATATATCGCATCCACTTTATCCACTGGCCAAGGATTGTTTAGGTCAAGTAATAAAGGCGGATGCAAGTTTGCCAGTTGCACCTCATCATGCCATAACTTTATTCCTTGATGATTAACCTCTCGATCACTGGTATACCATTGTAAATGTGGCAATTTTTTGGCAAAGAAAACGCTATGCTGACCCGTCCCCGAGCCTATCTCAAGTACCGACCCTGCATTTTGCAATGCAGGCTGCAAAGCCTTAAGTATATGATTTTTATTATTTTCGCAGGCTTGTGAAAACGGTTTGGTCATACTGATGCACCTAAATTGCAAATGAATGCACAATAGTAAAACAAATTTCAGCTATTTTGTCGTGAGTAAATTAACCAAAATAATAAAATAACTTTAATTTCAATACGTTAAATTATATTTACCGAGCTGGTACGCTATATGCTTTTATTAAATTACTCACTTAATGAGTACTAAACGACAAAAGGATAACATTATGTATATTTCACCCTATACCGCCGTAGACGCTGTAATGGCAATTACCGATAAAAGCCTAGATAAAACGAGTCATGAAACAGATTGTAGAGCAACGGTTATCGACTTACTTTCTCATGTAAAACACACTCAAAAGGCACAAAAAAAACATGAAACAGACCAAATATTTATTCTTGGCTACAATTAAAATTCTGTTTAGCCTTATAACTGGCTGTTTATATAAATACATTATTTAAGTCGACTTAAAATCCGTTTAAGTCGACTTTTTAGTTTTAATCCCACTTGTTAACTTGCCTTGACGCCCCCTACTTTTTAACTATACCGTTGTAAATAGCAATAACAGCACCATATCTTTTTATATAGCGTAGTTTAATGTCATATATTCTCTTTTTTAGGAGTACTAATGAGTAACTTTAGAATAGAATCAGATAGCATGGGCACACTCGACGTACCCGCTAACGCACTTTATAAAGCACAAACCCAACGCGCCATTAATAACTTTACGATTAGCAACCTCACCATGCCACAGCAATTTATTATTGCTTTAGCGTATATAAAACAAGCCGCAGCATTAACCAATTTAAAGCTGGGCCATTTAGATAAAACAAAAGCAAATGCAATCGAGCATGCCTGCCAAGAAATTATTGATGGTCAGCATTATGAGCATTTCCCCGTTGATATTTTTCAAACGGGATCAGGTACCAGCTCAAATATGAATGCCAACGAAGTTATTGCAAGTTTGGCTTCAAAACATGCTAATCAACCTATTCACCCTAACGACGATGTGAATATGGGACAAAGCTCGAATGATGTTATTCCCACTGCAATCGCCTTAAGCAGTGCTATCAGTGTTGATAAAAAATTACTACCAGCACTAGCAAACTTAGCCGACGCCTTAGAGCAGAAAAAAGCAGACATCGGTCATATAGTTAAAACTGGGCGCACTCATTTAATGGATGCAATGCCAGTGACCTTTGAGCAAACACTCAGCGCATGGCAATCGCAGGTAAAGCACGCAGCCAGCGGTATTGAGCATGCACTAATACGTGTTTGTGAGCTGGCTCAGGGGGGGACAGCAGTAGGTACAGGTATTAATGCCGATCCACAATTTGCTACGCTATTTGCCAAACAGCTAAGTGAAAAAGTAGGGATTAACTTTATCCCCAGTGATAACTTTTTTTATAATATTGGCTCGCAAGATGCCATTGTGGCTTTATCAGGGCAGCTGAAAGTCTATGCCGTTGCGCAAATGAAAATAGCCAACGATCTACGTTGGATGAATTCAGGGCCGCTTGCGGGACTTGGTGAAATAGAGCTTGAAGCATTGCAGCCTGGTTCATCCATTATGCCTGGCAAAGTGAACCCGGTGATCCCAGAAGCCGCTGCAATGGCTAGTGCGCAAGTAATCGGTAACGACGCCACAATTACCGTAGCAGGCCAAACTGGCAACTTTGAGCTTAACGTAATGCTACCCGTGATTGCTTATAATATCCTGCAAAGTACAGAGATACTTGCTAACAGTGCGCAAGCACTAGCGGATAAAGCCATAACTAGCTTTAAAGTTAATCAAGCACAGATTGATAAAGCGCTGACTAAAAATCCTATTTTAGTTACTGCACTCAACCCCGTTATTGGCTATGAAAAAGCAGCAAAAATTGCCAAACAAGCTTACCAGCAAGCAAAGCCAATTATTGATATCGCCGAGCAAGAGACAGACCTATCTCGCTCAGAATTAGAGGCATTACTCAATCCAGCTAAATTAACCCAAGGTGGGTTAATGTAAAAACGCCATTAATGGCGCTTTAATATATTGATAGTAGAGTTTTTATTGCCGTAATGGATGCACCGTGTATGATAGTGATGAATAATTCATCACTATCAGGAACGATTATGCGTACTCCATTACTCGCTCTACTGCTACCGCTTTGCTTAACAGCTTGCTTAGAAACCACCTCAAATGAAACTGAGCAAACTAAAACCAATGCGGTAGAAAACACGTCTACGCCGATACCACAACAAAAACTACCACAAGAAAATAAGCAAAATAAAATAGCACAGCAACTACCGGTTGATGCTGCAAAAGAAGTGTCGCTTGATGATATTAAAACAGCAAAAAATAAATTAAATAACCTCATAGCAGATAAACAATGTTCAACTAGTTCACAGTGTAAAGTCAGTGCTGTTGGTAGCCGTGCCTGTGGTGGACCAAGTGATTACATTGTGTACTCTACACAAAGCGCACCCCAAGAGCAGGTTTCAGCCCTAAGCGATACTATCACTCAATTGGAAAGTACCTATAATGCGCAAAAAGGCATGATGAGTATTTGCCAACATTTAACTGCGCCAAGCACTCAGTGTGTTGAAAATAAATGTGTTAAACTTGAAGGCTCTGCGGTAAGTGTATTTTAAGGATTAGATTATGAGTTGTTTGTCATCCGTAATTAAGCTATCAGCTACCTGTGTTGTTATGACTATGCTGCTTAGCGGTTGCAGTAGTGCACTAACATCAAGCAAAGCTCAAAACGCGAGTGAATCTGTTTTAAATACTCAACTTAATGAGCTTACAAGTAATAAAAGCTGCACAGCCAGCTATCAATGTAAGGTGTTAGGTGTTGGCTCGCGTGTCTGTGGGGGGCCGAGTAAGTATGTTGTGTACTCAACATTAAATCACTCTCAAGAACAAGCAGAGCAATTAGCGCAAAAAATCACCGAGCAAGAACAACTAGATAATGCAATGCTTGAGTTCAAAGACTGTTCACCAGTGCTAGAAGTCCACTCTTTATGTATTGATAATCAATGTAAAACAGTTAACTACCAGTAGCAGTTCGTTTCGGTGTTAATCTAATAGTGGTATTAACACCGAAATAACCACCACCATGAAAATACACACACCTGCCTTAAAAATGTATTCCAGTGGCATTTTTTTCTGTACCCAGTAAGCATATATAAAACGCACGAAGTAGCTTGCCGCCGTGCCAAATAAAGCAAACATAAGTAAGTAGGCAATCAATAAGATGTTCACAGCGGCACTTTTTTAGAAAATAATAGCCCCAGTGTAAGTATTTTACATAAAGAAGGCAAAAGGGTTACTTAGTCTTTTTTGTATGCTCAATGAGTAACTCTGCTACCTGTTGCTTTACCGCTCTTTTATCATCTACTGCCACTTCAAACCGGCTAGCCAATTGCGCTATTTCGTCATCATTTAAATTAAACGATAGTCGTTGCCGTGTTTTTTTAGACTTTACATCAAGACCTAAAATTTTACGGATCATATCTGAGGGAGTGAGCTCTTGATCGATAGCTTGTTTTTTTATCGACTTTTGTACCTCACTACTCAAATCAAATGCCATTTGCGTGGCGCGCACAGCTTGCTCTTGGCGCAACCACTTGTCTTTAGCATCACTCACTGGGCATCTCCAGGAAACAAATCAACAATATCGCTAATTGGGCGAGTTAACGTCAGTGAGACTTCTGTTTCACCTCCCTCCCAAATCTCTATATTAACGCTATGTCCTTCATCAGGAGAGGCTAAGCAAATCATTTCGCATGGTTCACCACCTTCTTGCTCATAGCGAGGCAGCGTTTGGCCACGAAAGTCTTTATTATGAAAATAACATACATAAGGCGATTCACTTTGTTGATAGCTTTTCGCTAAAAATTGCATAAAACGCTCAGGGGTATTTTGTACCGTGATATGTGTTAATGACTCTTCATCAAAAATACGCGCAAATTCATCAAGACCAAAGATCTCTTCAACTTCATCACGCTGAATTTTTATAGAGAAGTTTGCCCACTGTTCACCATCATTTTGCTCTATTTGTAAAAACACCACTTGGCCAGTGTTAGTTTCAAGTACAAATTCAGTATCACTGCTGTGTTGGTACTGATACGTTTGCACATCAATAACGCGCAACGTTTGACCTTTAAGCCATGAAGGATAAGCAAACGAATCAATGACAGTAAACATGTCGCCTTTTTTAAGGTCACTCGCATGATTAAGCTGACGTTCTGGCTTTTTTTTAGATTTGAAAAAATTAAACATATAAGGTGCCTCTGTAAGCAAAAAAGGTAACGGAGCGAAACTCGGTTACCTTTTTGATATGGTTCTAAATGTTAGCTATTTTGCTTCGCTTTAATGCGCGCTAAAATATCAGCACTTTTTGGATTCGTATCACCAATACCTGCTTCAGCCATTTTAGCTTTTAAATCGTCGCCATTAACATCTGCTTCTAGAGACTTTGCAGCACCTAATTGATCAGTACGGTCTTGTTGGCGTTGCTTAATACGCTCAAGCGACTGACGCGCCGATGTCATTGATGAATTATTAGTATTAAGCGTGCTGTTTACAGCCATTGTCGCTTGCTGAACGCTTTCTGTGGTTTTAACCATAGTAAGCTGACGCTGATTTTCCTTAATTGATTTTTCAGCATCTTTTACTTGCTGCTTCAAAGTCACTATGTGATTACTAAAGCCCGCTAACACTTGCTCGTGCTCAGCTTTCTCAGCTTCAAAGTCACCAATTTTTTCTGCAATTTCTAATGCTAATGCTTCATTCCCTTTTTCAAGGGCTTGACCTGCATAAGCTTCATGCTCAGCAATTGATGCATCTACTGCGCTAATTTTACGCTTAGTTTGCATTTCTTTAGCCATCACTTCTGTTAGGCTTTTTTTAGCACGGTGTAACGCATTTTGTGCATCAGCAATTTCTTGCTCAAAAATACGAATACCATTAGCATCAACAATTGCTTCGCCTGCTTCACGTGCGCCGCCACGTACTGCTGTAAATAATTTTTTTAAAATACTCATAATCTTAACTCCACTAACTAGCTACTAATCGTTTAAATATAAGGTCACGGCTTCTAGTGCATCTATAGCGTTATCAGCTAATGTCACTAGTTCGTGGGTAACATCATCTAGAGATGAATTTACCGACAGTGCACCAAAAATCGCGTATTTATTATCGATCTTAGCAAATGCACTCAGTGGAATTGGCACGTTTAAACGCAGTAGTGTTTCGTTTAACTCGTTGCGTAATTCACTTTTTACTTCATCTTCGTCAAACAAGTAGCTAATACATAGTAATTGCTCTTGTGTTTGAGTAACAAAAATTGGAAGCTCGTCATTTCCATCAACAATGACTTGTAAAACATCTTGCTCACCTGGATTGGCAATCAAGAAAGACTCAAAGTTAGCACCCTCGGTTTCAAAAGACGCTAATTTTATTGAAAGTTCATTTAATTCCATGTCTCTGCCTTTTCGTCGTTTGACATATTATGTCTGAGTTAAGATTCGCACGGCCGACATATTATGTCAACCATGTTTTATTAATTTTTATACAATTCACTTTCTATTTGCCAAGCTGCTCGGTAGTAATCATACAAGCGACCAGAACCTAACCTATTGACTTCAATATCGTTCACTTGTTCAAAATAGTTATTAGGAAATGCAAAACTCGCTAATAAATATTTTTTACTAATCCACCGAGATGGCACTGGCATATCAGTTATATTGCTAATACGGGCACTAGGTGATTGCCCCATTTTAGTCGCAATAGTCCATCCCCATTGACCAAACGAAGGAATGTTTTGCTGATATTGCTCTACATAATCAAAACCTGCGGCTTTCACCGTTTTAGCAATACTTAAAAATGCCTTTTTCGCATGATAAGGCGATGTTGACTGTACCGCCATAGCACCATCAGGCGCTAATAATTGGCGTACATGATTATAAAAGTAATCGCTGTACATCTTATTAAGATCAGGGTGATTAGGGTCTGGCAAATCAATTAAAATAGTATCGAACTGCTTTGACTGATCCAGTAGCTTTTCGACTTCTAAAAATGCATCGCCCACAATAATATTTGCTCGCGGGTCATGCATCGATTCATTATTGAGTGCCACTAGTCGCTGTTTAATATCTTCAGGCGGCGTGTATTGGTTATCTTTATGACCAAATAAATTAAGTAGCTGTCCATCTAAATCAATTAAGGTCACTTCCTCAACCGGCCACTTTAATACATCTCGCATGGCTAACCCGTCGCCGCCGCCAATAATCAAAACACGGTCATGACGATTAGATGCCAGCATGGCAGGGTAAACGAGCATTGAGTGATATATTTGCTCATCTACACTAGAGAACTGCAAACGACCATTTAAATATAGATCAGTAATTGGCTGAGGCTGATTTTTACTTAAACGCTCTGTTAGCACCACATGTTGATACTTAGTCGCCTGAGAGTAAATAACTTTATCTTTGTATAGTACGTTACTTAGGTTATCCATCCAGCTACTACCAAACTGCAAAATAAAAGCGAATAACACCAGCAGTAATATATGGCAAACCAATAGCAACTTAGCAAAGCGTACATAGCTATGATAACGCCATAAAAAGGCAAGTCCGGCAATAATGTTAAATAGCGCTGTCCAAGCGGCGGCTTGCATTATTGGCATTGCGAGCATAATACTCACCCAAATTGCCGCGCCAATACCAGCGCCAATATAGTCAGCCCCATATATAGTGCCGGCGTTATTTTCTAAAAAACGTCCATAAACATGCTGGCGAATGCGCGCAATAAGCGGTATTTCCATACCAATAAATAGCCCTAATATTAAGCCAAATACATAAGGTAAAAAGCGAGACCACTCTTGCAGCTTTTGAAACACGTAACCATTAAGAATAACGTCAGGTGGAATATTAAAAATACTTGAGAATAAATGAGGGAGTGAATAACTCACGGCAATAATGCTGGCAATGGCTAATATACAGCCCATACCTATGAGCGCAATAATACTCTCTAGCCAAGCAAATGCGGTAAAGGCATCTTTAAACCAACGCGCTAAAAATGCACCCATCCCCATAGCTACAATCATAGTGCCTATCATGGCGTAAATTGCACTCTCAACTGAGCCGAGTACTCGGCCAGCATAATGAGAAAGTAAGTATTCATAAATAAGCCCGCACCCAGCGAGTACGGCCATAACAGTGATCAGTAAAATATCATGCCCAAGTAAATTAAATTTACTTGGGGAAGCTTGAGTTGATGACACGTGATTATGCACCCAGTAGTGTGGCCATAGTGATCCCGACAGCAAATGACACAGCTGCAGAAATAGCGGCAACACCCACATTCTTTTGACGATTCACTTCATCTGAAATATTACAGCCAGCAAGAATGATTTTAATCGTCAGTAAGTGCAGTAAAATGAAAGCAACCAAACAAACAACGGCGCTTAGCGCCCAGTAAAGTAAACTCGCATTAATATTATCGGCAGCATAAGGAGCAATGCCCGTTGCAGCAGTAATGGCTAATGCACTACCAATTAAAAAGCCTGCATAACGAACACCTACTGCTAAATTACCATCAATAATAGCCTGTTGTAGGCAGTCGCCACTTTTATTGGTGCGCTTAAATAACTGCACGCGATATTGGCTTACTAACAGCAATACCACACTACCAATGACAAACGCAGCAATAACAATAGGAATGCCATGCCAACCTTCAGTAGCAACCCACAATAGGGCTGAGCGGATAACCACTGCAACACTTACTACATGGCCAAAATCAATAATTGACGCAGTAACGTTACCTTTGACTATTTCGTTATGTAAGCTCACTTTACGCAGCGCCACTTTATCTTGAAAAAAGTGACCCAGCTTTATAAGCAGAATTGCTAATGCACCATAGCCAAGCATTAACAGAGCTTCTTTTTGTAACGTAGCAGCAAACGCACCACTACTCACGCCCGTTAACACAATCGCAAGTGCTACCAAACCAGCGGCGAAGCTTATTCCAAATGCAAAGTTATCGCGCTCGGTAATTTCATCATTGGCGTGTAAATTAGATACCCAACCTTTAATATACTTTAAGCTCACAAACAGTAAGATGATAATTGCAAAGTCCACAGACAGTGCTTGCAAAGACCACATAGTTATTCCATTAAATTCATACATATTATTCTAACTCCAACGTTATTCTTTACTTACCACGACTTACGCCGCGCGAGGTTCTGCTACTGCTGTTACGAACCGATCCTGAATTATTGCTATAACTACTCGCCCTTGAGTAACTGCTGCGACTTTTAGGCGGCGTATAACTGCTGCGACTCAAACCTGATGCACCTGTTTTTTTACTCGCATAAGGACTAGTGAACTGCTTGCCTTGGCGTTGGTAAGATTGTCGTGTACGTGTTTCTAATGCACTTTGGGTTTTTATTTGTTTAGGGCTTGAGTAACGAGTACGACCATAGTCATTGTAGTAACTATACTTACGGCGTTTACTCCAACTTCCGTATTCAACTCGGTCAAATACATCACCCAAAATACGGTACATGCCGTACCATTGCCAAAAGCTAATACCGCTACTATTCGTTTGCCAATTACCATAGTTAGGATTACCTACCATTTGGTTACCGACCCCTTCGCCTTCAGCTTTTTGGCTTATAGCACCAACTCGTGCCAAAGAACCATTCGACATATCCGCAAGCATATTAATAGGATCGGTTAAGGCATCAGAAAATAACGTTGGCTTGGCGGCTTCACGCAATAAATCAATATTGTATAAAGTGTCTTCGTAAGGAGGAATTAAGTAATTACCCTTAATATCATCAAGGCGTTGGGTTAAGCCACTATAAAGGGCTCCCTGGCGTGTGGCATCAAGGCTAACTACATCAACAACCTTACTGAGTTCAGGTTGCTGTTGTTTAAGGATACGACTGTATTCTTTAAGAATAATCGCATTACGTATACTACCATTATCAAGTGCTTTACCAAGCTGAGTAAGCTCGACATCGGCCTTTTTAATGGACTCTTGAATTGTTTGTTGTAGCTGTTCTTCTTTAGATTGACAACCAATCAGTGCTGTAAACAAACAAAACAGGCTGAGAAGTTTCCAAGCTTTTATATTCGACATTCATGTCACCTGATTTACTAAATTATCCTAGATAGTTTTACACAGGACAGTTATTAAACCAACAATGAAATTGCAGCAAGATGATAATTTAGGGACTAGTTTAAAGGTGCAAGGAGAATAACTGAGATCAGTAAAGGGAGAATGCTGATGGTAATACTTCAAAACTTATAACTGAGGGCTTAACACTGACTTGTATTTAGAGTAACTGTCCTACTTCTTAGCGACAGCGCAGTAGCATGTAGTGGCAGAACAGCGTGGAGAGTCATAATGAAGGTGGCTTTTGGCTATTATACCAATCCGCAATAATACTAAATCATTTTGCGAGGCTAAACGTGTCGCTATCTGTGTTAAAGAATTCTCATTTAGAACAACTAAATAGCGAATTTTTTGCCTAGCTATCAACCCGTTTTTCCTGCCTCAAAATAGACCGCTTAATTAAGCGAATTGGTATTATTTATTCCTTTTACCTGATGCCTTTTAACTTTCACCTACGTTTTTACTTTTTTTCAGAAGTAAAAAAGCCCGACTATTTCTAGTCGGGCTTTCTTTAATTTGGAGCCTGGTAGTGTCGTGGTGCCCACAGCGGTAGAGAGCCACATAGCAAATGTATAGAGTCGGCATTAGGCGCTTATTATTTTCCTTTTACCTGATGCCTTTTACCTCGAACCTGCATTTTCACTTTCCTACAGACGTAAAAAAGCCCGACTATTTCTAGTCGGGCTTTCTCAATTTGGAGCCTGGTAATGTCCTACTTTCACATAGCAAATGCTACACTATCATCGGCGCTGTTTCGTTTCACTACTGAGTTCGGCATGGGGTCAGGTGGGTCCAAAACGCTATTGTCACCAAGCAAATTTGGTGTAAGGTCGATTTAATCGAGCTTACTAAAATTTGGAATTTCTGATAATAAAAGTCTTCAAGTATCTACTTTAGTCTATTAACTTCTTGCTTAAACTGTCGCATAAAACGCGTTTGGCGTTGTATGGTTAAGCCTCACGGGTAATTAGTACAAGTTAGCTTAATGGCTCACACCACTT
>NZ_JBEOOG010000012.1:0-73699 GCF_040308965.1 Pseudoalteromonas sp. MER144-MNA-CIBAN-0113 | reverse complement strand
CGTGACCAAGGTGATTATTATGCCTTGATCTGATCACTACATATTCTATAAGTTCAATTTATAATGATCTTGCCGTGATGCCGTAGCCGGTGTAGCAAACGTTATCTTGAAAAAAGATGTTGAAGGATTTACATTTGATGCATCGTACCGACAACCTAAAGGTGAAGGCGGTGAAGAAACCGTACTTTCAGGGATGTGGGGTACAACCATGGATAATGGTTTTATCACTGTAGGTGTAGAATATTCAGAGCAGCAATCACAATCTTTATCTGGAAACCCTTTTGTTAAAGGCTGTGAAGAACGTATATGGGAAGCTGAAGATGGCTCAATCATTACTAGAAATAGTGGTTATGGTCCTGTAGCTAGCGGTGAAGATTCATGTGATATTTTCCCTCTAACAAACCGTATTAGTGTCCCATCGTTCTTTGGTAGTGTTTATTACACCCCAGGTTTTACAAACACAGGGATTCCTAACTTCAGTGAATCAACAGTTCCTGCGAGTCTTGAAGGGTTTTTCCCATCATGGGTTGCAGGTGACTTTGATGGTGATGGTATAAATGATGGTGTATTTGTTGACGGAGATGGTGACGGTTTCCGTGATGTTGACTTTCAAAACCCTCTATATGCTTTCCAACAGTCTGATTACTACAAAAGCGGTGATTACAGAAGCAAAAATGAACGCGTATCATTAATGCTTAATGGTGAGTATAACTTCCAAGATGATAATGATACAACCTTCTATTACGAAGGTTTATATGCAAAACGTGAGTCTCCAATATTTAGCCCTGGAGCTCAGATATTTCAACAAGTTGCAGCATCTAACCCATATAACCCTTGTGGCGTTAACGGAATAGATTGTTTTGGTGTTCTAGGTGTAGGCCCTGGAGGTCCAGAAGCTGTACAGCCAATTATTAATATTCGTGGCGACCGTGATCAAACACAGGTAGAAGTATCGCAATATCGTCTTGTATCGGGTATTACTGGTAACTTAGGCATGTTCGAAAACATTGGCTTAAATAACTGGTATTATGATGCATCAGCATCTTATAGTGCTTCTAAAGGAACCGACCATCGCGTTGGTATCAACGAAGAGCGTCTTATTTACTCTTTAGAAACATCAGTACTTAATGACGATGGGACAATTACCTGTGGAACAGGTTCAGATGGCTGTGTGCCAGTTAACTTATTTGCTGATAGTATCTTCCAAGAAGGTGGTGGTACATTATCACCAGAGGAAGCTGCATACTTATTTATCGATCGTGATATCGAAACAAAAGTAAATCAGTTTGTCTTTAATGCATTTATGGGTGGAGACTTCTTCAATTTACCTTGGAATAATGAGACCGTAGCCGGCATCGTTGGTGTTGAATTCCGTCGTGACGAAATTGAATCAAATCCAAATGCAGCAACTGCTGAAGGCTTGCTTTGGGGTTACTTTGCTGACCAAGGCGCTGATGGTTCTCGAAATCTTAAAGAAATCTTCACAGAGTTTGAATTTCCATTACTTAAAGGTGTTAAAGGTGCAGAAGAACTTACATTCACCGCTTCAGGCCGTGTTTCTGAAGAATCTTTTTATGATGCGGAATCAACATACAGCATAAAAACAATCTACCGTCCTGTTGAGTGGTTTACACTTCGAGCAACAAAAGGGACTTCTTATAGAGCTCCAAACCTTCGTGAACGCTTTTTAAATGGTACATCGGGCTTTAATACAATAGCAGATCCTTGTGTTGTACCTGAAGATGCACGAAATATTGATCCATTAAACCCTGGTTCAGCAGCAACATATAATGCAGCCGAAGAAACTCGCGACACATCTGTCTTGAATGCGTGTCAAGCATCTGGTGTTGATCCTACATCATTAGGTTTAGGCCAAAATGGTACAGACTCTTACACTGCAACTTACAGTGCAGAAATAGAAACAGGTGGCACAACAGAACTTACGCCAGAAACATCCGTTGCAAAAACGTATGGTCTAATCTTTGAACAACCATTTTCTGAAGAGTTTGATTTAACATTCTCACTTACTCGTTTTGATATTGAAGTTGCAAATAGCATAGCAGAGCCAAGTGCTGGTTATAGTATCGGTCAATGTTACTCTGCCGACGGAAACGAAGCATTCTGTAATAGAATTGGCCGAGATTCTAACGGTCAGATTGATATGGTTGATGCTAGCTTTATTAATATTGGCTTAATTTCTTCTAAAGGCTTTGATTACAATGTTTACTTTGAAACGGACACTGTAATAGCAGAAGAAAACTTAGGTATTACATTAGACTTACAAGCTACGCGCATGACTGAACAAGTATACGATGTACTCGGTACTATAGATGATAATATGGGCGAGCCTGACTCACCTGAGTGGCGTGGTTCTGCTCGTCTTCAACTTAAGTATTCTGATTTTAGATTTAACTGGGAAACTCGCTTCATTGGAAAAGGCCGCGAAGATGAAGATGACTTAGGTGAATTTGAAGAAGGTACTGCTGGTTGTCGTGGCTTAACCGATGCAAACGGAGATGCACTTAAGTGTCGTCCTGTAGGCTTTACCGATGACTATTTTGTTCACAATGTGGGCTTAACATGGTCTAACGATGCTTATAAAGTTAATTTTGGTGTTCGCAACGTATTTAATGAGGCTCCACCAAAAGTAGATCCAAGTGGTTCTTTCTCTAATACTAATATCCCATTAGGTGTTGGTTATGACACTTCAGGCCGAAGCCCTTATATTAGCTTCACAGCTTCATTCTAATACAAGTAACTACCTAATTACTTAGTTTAAATGGCCTACTTTTTAGGCCATTTTTTTGAGGGAATAAAATGAAATTAAAGAAAATAATATTATTAGGTTTATCTGTTCTAAGCTTGAATTCTTATGCTAATAAACAAGTTGAGGCAACAGAGCAAATTTCGAGTATTGATGCATTTTCTATGGCTTCAGCTATAAGAAGTGTTGTCACATCACCAAATGGTAAAAACCTTGCCATATTAAGAGCAACAACAAAAGATGGTGATTACATAATAGAAATTAGAGATCCTAATAACCTAGAAAAAGATCCGGTTAGATTAGGTGCAGATAAAATGCTCATCTCTTCTATCATATGGTTAAACGACGAAAAAATTGGCGTTATGTTTAGGCAGATATTGGAAGACGGAAATAGGAAATATTGGGTTAATAAGTTTGCAATTACAGATGCTGATGGTAAAGGTGATTGGTTATTACCTTTTAAAGACAAACGAAATGTTCAATTTCAAATAATAAATCGGCTCCCAGACAACAAAGATGAAGTCTTAGTCGAAGTAGATATTAATAATAATTACATCCCTGATGTAGTTCGCTTTAATATAAATACAGGTAGAAGCGTTACTATCATGCGTGGTAATGAAAAAATATCTGGATCATTTGTTTCTGATTACGATGGTGATATCAGAATTGCACAAGGTTGGAATAAATCCGACAATGCAATAGATCATTATGCGCGTGTTAAAGGTGATGATGATTGGAAAGTTATTAAACAGGTTAGTCCCAAAAAGCGTGAAAACTTTGAGATACTAGGCTTCACAAAAGACAACCCTGATGAAGTTTATATCAATGCTAATCTAGGAGAAAACACCACCGGTATTTATATCTACAATATTAAAACGGCTAAATATTCAACTCGGCAATTTGGCCTTGAATCTGTTGATACTGATGGGGTAATACTTGATTCTGACGGTACTATTAAGGGCTTTCGCTACAACACCAAACAACCTAAAAATTACTACATAGATCCCAATGCTCAAGCATTACAAGAGTCTATTGCCTCATTATTCAAAGGTAAATTTGTTCGAATCATGAGTCGTTCTGATGACGATAATGTTCTTGTTTTAAATGTGTCTGCTGATGATAATCCTGGTAGCTACTACATAGTGACAAATAAACAAAAATTAACCAAAATTGGTGATAGACTTCCTTTTATTGATAAAAGTAAGTTAGGAACTGTTAAATATATCTCTTATAAAGCAAGAGATGGGCGAAATATAAAAGCTTATGTGACAATTCCTGCAACTAAGGGCCCTCACCCTGCGGTTGTCTTACCACATGGTGGACCTTGGGTTCGTGACTCTATTATTTTTGATGATTGGGCTCAGCTGCTCGCTTATCATGGTTATGTAGTAATTCAACCAAATTATCGTGGTTCAACTGGCTACGGGCTTGAACATTGGATAGCAGGCGATAATAATTGGGGTCTTAAAAAACAAGATGATCTTGACGATGCCGCACAGTATTTAGTTGAAAAAGGCTTAGCTACAAAAGATAAACTCGCGTTATTTGGTTGGAGTTATGGCGGATATGCCGCTTTTGCAGCTTCTATGCGTGAAAATAATATTTATCAATGCGTTGTTGCAGGTGCTGGGGTTAGTGATCTAAGTCGAATTAATGCAACTTTAAACGAAAACCGATTTTTAAGTATTTTACAACGCCCTACTATTTCTGGTGTATCTCCTGTAGAACAAGTTGATAAAGTAAATGTTCCTATATTGATTATTCACGGTGATATCGACAGTAGAGTACCAATTAAACATAGTCGTGATTTTGTTTCTGAGCTGGAAAAGTATAAAAAAGACTTTAAATATATAGAGCTAGAAGATGCTGACCATTTCTCGGATTCACTTTTCTATGCACATAAAAAAGAATTCTACACTGAGTTATTATCATGGTTTGATAATAAATGTAGTCTTAAATAACTAAAAACCCAAAAGTTAATTCTTTTAAAAATTAAAGGGGCTAATTTTGCCCCTTTACTATTTGAAGATGACTGAATATAACCTTTTTATGTTAATAATGTTAAAACAAATAAACCAAGTAGCTAATCGAAAGGCAACCATCTCAATAACAATTTGTTGTGATATGTTTTATTTTTTTAATACTTCACACACCCATCACGCAATAAATCGTTAAGTTAATAACAAGACGAATTATTTATGAAATTAGAAATATCAATCGATTTCTAGGCGCACAAAGGCTCACGCTTTATGCTGACTTGTAAAACTAAAAACGGAATCTACTGGTAAAACCTATGGCACCCAAGGTAAAAAAATTGGCAATGCACAGCTGAAATGGGCGTTCTCCGAAGCCGCTGTATTGCTGCTGCGTCACAATCAAAACACCAACAAATACCTTGAAAAACTACAAAAGCGAATGAGCAAAGCCAAAGCACTGCCTGCGCTTGCACATAAGCTTGGCCGCTGCGTCTATTATATGCTTAAAAAAGAGACGACATTCGATGAAGCGAAATTCTTAAAGAGTTAGATGTTCTGAGTGAGCTGAACATCTAACTGGATATAAGGCTGAGCATCAATCAATTGGGTGAATTAATAACCAACAAGGTTTAACCTGATTATATGCCTACAGACCTAAGCCACTTGTCTTGATTAGACGCTCAGTACGCGTGCATTAATACAATAAACAAAGTCGCTTACACCTGACTTGATAACTGCGTTATGCACCTAACTAACTGGATCACAATGATGAAACTAGCCGCCTTGAATAGTGCCATGATGAGGTTAACCGATAAATGTCTAGTGCCCCAGCTACCCCAAAAGGATATGGGGAAAACCTGGCTGCGATGAGATCGCAATAAGAGATTACTGCGTAACGCACCCTAGATGTGTTTGCCGTAAGCTACTTGCTTAACAGCCGTATCGACAGACGAAGTAAACGAATTTGTTTATTGGTTTAGAATTGACCGTCAATTTATAAAAACGGTCAAAAAGAACACTAATGCCTATTGACAGAGTTAAGGCTCATATGTGTTATAAGCAAATTAAATCGGAATAATCCTTAGCTGTCTCTAAATTTAAAAAGATATTTTTAGGCACCTCTGATGAGCTTTTAGCTATTATCACATGCCGAAATTCACGTTGGTATTGATACTTTATATGTTTGTGAAATTCAATAATTGGTTTCTGTTCTTTTGACTTAGGCTGTATTGGATCAACGTAATCAACCATTTTATAAGCGTGGTCTTCAATTTCAATTTGGCTACTCAACCCGCTAATCAACTCATCGGTAAACCTTTGTGAATCGTATATAAACAGGCAGCTATCTGCTTCAAAGTTACTAAACATTCGTATATCAAATTGTCCACTAGAACAAAAAACATAGTAATCCCGTTTAGTTTCGTATGTAACATCTACAGTACCAATCGGTTTAATTATATTCCCGTTGGCTTTCTTAATCGTAATATCCGCAGGATTTACATGAAATACAGCTTTCATTTCATCGTCCATTTGTGCAACATTAAGGGATGTATCTAGGAATGAACTTGCCAACGAAATTTTGTAGCTATGTTTCTCAAGGTGTTCTTTTTTACCGAATTTTATTAGATGTGGTTTTTTAATAGCTGCAAGTTTGTTAATTTCTTTTAAACGATCAGAAGCTTCTAGCATAGGGGTAGGTATTGCGCTCCCACTTAAGAATTGCTCTTTTGGCAATTCACCACGTATATTAAGCTCTTCCTGTACATGCGTGAATTTAATAATCAGCTCATTCCAAGGGTTGATAGCTACATTACCCATACCTATTTTTCCATCAACCTCTAATGTGGTTAAGTTTTCCATAAGATAGCGAAGTCTATCGCTTAACTGCTCAATAGAGAGATGCTTCATATATCTATTATGTCTATAATCAGCTATCCAATATTCATAACGCTTCATTCAGCCTCCAATTGCTTATAATAATTTTATAGTGCACTCGTCGGGTATATTTCTGCCAACGTCACACCTATATATTTATTAACTACCTTTTAACAAACAACCTAACCCATTGCCAGCTATAATTATTTCTTGGTACTAAATATAATAACTAAGAAGAAAGTGCACTCGGCGCGCATTTTCTTGAATATGAGAGCGAAACAAATACACTGTATAAAAACATAGCTCTTTTTGTTGGTGGAAAGATGAAAACGCGTTCCCCATTTTTAAATTACATTGCTGAATATATGTTGGTACATCAGTATTCATTACGTACCGTGGACACCTACCTGAGGTGGATTGCATCTTATATTCATTTTCATGATAAGCGCCATGACGTAAGAAGAAGTTAAGCTAATTGTGGCTCATTAAAATGCGCTATAACTTGGGGGGAATGCAATAAAAGCACTTTTACCAAAAGGGGCTAACGTATGTTAGCCCCTTTTGTGTGTGTTTTATTTACAGTGTGTTATTCAGTAACAACAAACCATAGCCAGAGAGTTGCTCGCCATTGAGGTCGTGTTGCCAGTTAGGCGTTAACCCATCGCGTTTAATATTACTGATGCTTTGCGGGTTAGCGGTTAAGTTAAGCACAAACATACTTTTACTGCCGTTTAACTCGCGGGTTATTTCAACTAGGCCGTTGTTGTGTTGCGTTAATTCATAGCTGCCTTTAATACTCAGCTCTGGGCGCTGTTTTTTTAGTGCGATTAAGTGCTGATATAAACGCCACAGTGAATCAGATTGTGCTTGTTGCGTTTTTACATTGCGATCAGCAGCATTAATTTGCTGTGCTAAAAATTCAGGCCACCATTGGGTGTAGTTATCACCAAACAGTTCAGCCTGCTCAACCCAACTTGTTTGAGCTTGAGTAAAACCAGCTTGATTGCTGTTGTCCCATTGCATAGGAGCACGTTTATACACATCGTGACCTGTGCCACCTTGTGTTAGGCCAATTTCTTCACCGTAATAAATATACGGTGTGCCAGGAGAGCTAAATAACATGGCGGCGGCAAGTTTTGCTTTATCGTCGTGCTCAGCAAGTTGATAAGCCACACGCTCTTGGTCGTGATTAGTTAAAAACGGTGCAAAAAAATCAAGTGGTGCAGTTGAATCAATACGCTGTTGTAAATTTTGTTTAAGCACATTGGCATCAACTGTATTCACTTGTTGGTTAGATTGCATGGTGCCAAATTGCGCTTCACCACTGGCATCGGGTTTTAACAAACCCAGTATTTTATAGCCTACTTCAAAATCAAAGCCTTGATCGAGGCCTTTACCTTCGCCAAAGTATTTTGCCGCAACGGGAATGTCAGCCCATGCTTCACCTACTAAGTACGCCTCTGGATCAACGCTTTTTACGTATTGGTTAAAGTGCTGCCAATATGCAATAGTTTCGTCGGTATCGGCTTGCGCATCTGCGCCACCTTCCATTGCAAAACGTACTGCGTCTAATCTAAAGCCAGCAACCCCTTTATCAAGCCAAAACTTGGCCATTTTTTCCATTTCGGCAACAACATCAGGGTGGCGTAAGTTCAAGTCAGGTTGGCTTGCTCCAAACGCACCATAGTAATACTGCTGACGTGTCTCATTCCAATGCCATACTGCGTCGGGTTGGTCGTTATTACTCCAAGCATGTCCCCAACCACTTCCGGCTTTTGGCATATCGTCGCGCCAAATAAAGTAATCTGCATAAGGGGCTTGTTGTTTTGCTGAACGCTGAAACCATTCATGATTACTTGATATATGGTTTATAACTAAATCAAGTATGACTTTCATGCCTTTGTCGTCAGCGGCTTTTATAAAGGCTTCAAACTCTGCCATGCTGCCGTAGTCGTTTTCTACTTGGTAAAATTCAGTAAAATCATAGCCATGATACGACGGTGCTTCAAACATCGGGGTTAACCACAATGCGTTAACGCCAAGCTCTTGTAGATACGGGAGCTTTTGGGTCATACCATTAAAATCGCCATGACCATCAGCATCGCTGTCGTAAAAACTGCGGGGCCAAATTTGATAAAATACCGCATTTTGCCACCAAGGCGTTGCGTGTTGCTCAGTATTTAATTGCGATGTTTCGGTGTTATTCGTGTTGTTATTTAATGATGGTGCACTTTGGCAGCCTGTTAGCATGATTGCTAATGCTAATGCGCTCAAGGTAAATGTTTTCATTTCAGCCTCATTATTATTGTAATAAATAACATAGCCGTATTTTACTATGGCTATGTTAATTAACCTGAACTGCGGATAGTTTGTGGTTATTTTAGTGCTTTAGTTACCACTGGGTAATGATCCCATACCTGCTTGTCGCTTAGTGAGCGCACTAGCTTAACGTATTCAGCATGCGTCCACGCCAGTGGTGTGGCCGAGTTTGTACCCTCGCCTAACGTGTATCCTGCTTTATTTACGCCCACGCCATCCCATACTTGTTCTGGTAGCATCATCCCTTGGTTAGCAAATTGCTCTAGCCCTTTTACATAGCTATTTTTAATAGCCTGCTGTTTTGTTGCATCTAAACTATTATTGGCATTTGCGGCGGCAATTTCATAATGGCCCCGTTCACCGGTAAAAAATGGCCAAACTCGCCCACGTTGCCCTGGGCTATTTTTTCCACCTTCGGCATAGTTAGCGCCCGTTACTTCGTCTTCACCGTATCCGTCGTTACCATAGCGGCGGTAGCCTGCAAATGTGCCGCTGCCATCAATAAACTCAAAGCTGTATTTAACTTGTAGGTTATCGGTTAGGGTTTCGTCATCATATTCTGGGAGTGTTTTTACTATGCTAGGCGCTAGCGCATCACGTACGCCATAGCGAACGAGTTCTAAAAATCCACCATCGAGTATTTGCTTTTTATTAAACCCTTCACGGCCATTGTTGGCGTTAATTTTAGTATTTGAATTGGCGTCTTTGTCTTGGCCAATGCGAATAAAGTATTCACCATCTGAGGCGCTCGACTCTAAATTACCAGTCGTTGTAAACATTAATTTTTCAATATCATTGTTATAACGCTTAGCTGTATTTAGGTAACGTGCTGCATTGGCATTATCACCTGCTAGTTTAGCGATATCGGCTGCAGTAATTAAACCAGCAACAACCGCGGCGGTGGTTGATGGCGAATACCCTTCTTGCTCTTCCCAGCGTTCTTGCTGAGTGGCTGGCGGCGTTATTTGTGTATCGTTCCATAGAATGTTTGCACGGCCACCCTCAACTAAAAAGTCTGCCGCGAGCTTTAACATACGGCTATACCAATCGCTCAGCTCTGCATCTGTTAATACATCAGCTTGATGAAGCTTCCACGCTAGCATAATAGGCATAGCGGTTTGGTCTAACTGTACGCCTACCCATTCAAGTTCGCCATCTACGTGCGTTTTTTGTAAAAACCACCCAGTATCACCTTTATTGCCCGGGGTTTTGCTGTTTACTTGAACTTTTTCAAGGTATTCAAATGCGGTTTTAGCGGTCGCATTATCGCCCATGGCCATAAACGCCATGGCAACTTGATAAAAGTCGCGCACCCATACCGCTTTATAACCAGTAGAACCTGTTTTAGCCGATACGGTTTCGCCCCAAGGGTTAGATAGAGAGGCAATAAGTGCCCCGGCATGGGTTTTGTCTTCTTGGGCTTTTAATACCATAGCACTGGTATAAAGTAACTTGCCGTTATCAGCGGTTTGTTCGCTCATGTTATTTAGCGGTGCAAGGCTTTGCAGGTAGTCTTGCCAACCAAGCGCTTCGCCTTTACCGTTGTAATTATCAAGCACAGCTTGGTAACCTTTGGCTAGCGTAGCTTGGCCTTGTTTAAAACTTGCTTGCTGGTTGTTGCCAAAACTTAGGCTTAAATCGAACTGGCTGTTTTTACCAATTTCACCTAGCTCTGCTAATAAACTAACATTCCCCGATTGTTCACCGGTATTTTTATAAACGCGGGTAAGCTGCTGAGTTGTTTTAAGCTGGCTTAAACCATCACTCACACCTGTAAAACCAACACTTGTTTGTTTAAATGGCTGTGCACCTTGCAATGACAAGTAATTCTCGCCCTGCCACGCTACCAACCCTTGCTCGGTGGTTTTTGCAAAGTCATCTAAGCCGTTGTTGTTTATATACGGGTTAACTGTTACATATGCTTTTACACCGTCAAGCTGGGTATTAAAAATACTGCGTACAAATAAGCTTTGCCCGTCTGGATCGGTAAATATATGTTTTTCGAGGCTAAAGCGACCTTGCTTATCTTTGCTTACTACTTTGTATGCTAATGATAACGGGCGGCCTTTATCGTCTTTGTATAAGTAATCAATGGTAACGTCTAAATCGTCAGCTTCGGTGACTGTAAAATCTTTTCCGACTACAACAAATTGCATGTCTTTAATTTGCGCTTGATGAATAAGCCCGAACATGGTTTCGGTGATCATCCCTTTGGCAATCGAAAACCATACTTTTGACACTTTACCTGTAGGTGCGTCGTCACTGTAATGGCCATTTTGGTATTGCTCAAAAGACGTGCCTATCCCAGTTTTGCCTGCGTATGCCCAAAATGGTGCTTCGCCTGGTGCGCCTGGTGCACTCACTGATGTTTGCGCTACTGCACTGGTTTGCGTATTTTGCACACCACAACCGACAAGGCCTGCGGCCAATATTGTCGCGGTAATTAGGTTATATTTTTTCATTTTAGCCCCTTAAATTAAGACTGTTTAACACGCAGTACGGCAACCGCTGCAAGTACAAAAGACACAGCACCTAACATCAATGCGTAAATAGGTTGATTTTGGAAAAAGTGACGGAGTATCAGGCCAAGTACACTGGCGGCTAATAATTGTGGGATCACAATAAAAAAGTTAAATATTCCCATATACACACCCATTTTATGACTCGGTACAGAGGTACTTAACATGGCGTAAGGCAACGACAAAATAGACGCCCATGCAAAACCAATACCTATCATTGGCCAAATAAGTAAGCTCGGTTCTTGTATAAACATAAAGCTCGCCAAACCTAACGCACCTAAAATAAGGTTAAGTGCATGCGCTAGTTTTAAACCAACACGCTTAACGATGATCGGGATACATAAAGCCGCCAATGCAGCAAAACCGTTGTAAGCCGCAAATAATATACCCACCCAGTCTGCACCATTGTTATACGCCGCTGAACTTGTGTCGCTGCTACCATAATGAAAACTGGTTACCGCTGAGGTGGTGTAAATCCACATGGCAAATAATGCAAACCAGCTAAAAAACTGTACCCAAGCAAGTTGTTTCATCGCCTCTGGCATGGTAAATACATCGTTAACGACTTGGTAAAAGCCACCGCTGGTGTGGTTTTTTGCCTGTAGTGCGGCTGCAATAAATTGAATAACGCCAAAACTCACTAAGCCAGCTGCTAATAGGTACAGCTCTTTTTCTAGGTTTAATCCCGTGACTAAACCAAGTACGGCAAGCCCTAACACGGTAAATACACTGCCGCCTTTACTAAAGTTAATTTGTGCACAAACCGTCTGTTCGACTTGAGTTTGCTCTTGTTGATTAAATGCGGCCAATTCTTCAGGTGAATATTCTTTGGTGGTTATAATTGTCCAGCCCACTGCGACCAGCAATACAACTGCACCAAAGTAAAATGAGTACTTTACTGAATCAGGAATTTGCCCTGCAGCGGCGGTGTTGGCAATATCAAACCAGTTTGTCATCATCCAAGGCAGTGCAGAAGCAACCACGGCGCCTACGCCTATAAAAAAGCTTTGCATGGCATAGCCTGTGGCACGCTGTTTGTTTGGTAGGTTATCGCCTACAAGGGCGCGAAATGGTTCCATGGTGACGTTAATCGATGCATCCATGATCCATAACATGCCCGCTGCAATCCAAAGTGTTGGTGAGTTTGGCATAACAAATAACGATAATGTGGTTAAAATAGCGCCGTATAAAAAAAACGGACGACGGCGGCCTAATTTGCCCCAGGTTTTATCGCTCCAGTAACCAATAATTGGCTGTACAATTAAACCGGTAAGTGGTGCTGCCACCCACAAAATAGGAATGTCATCTACATTCGCTCCAAGGGTTTGAAATATTCGGCTTACATTACCGTTTTGCAGTGCAAAGCCAAATTGAATGCCTAAAAAGCCAAAGCACATGTTCCATATTTGCCAAAAGCTTAAAGTTGGTTTGTTATTATAATTCATGGTCAGCCTTATTTGTTAAAACGGCACTACTGAGTGCATCAAGGGTCAGCGTAAAGGTTGTATTTTGTTTCTCATCGCTCACCAAAATACCGTTATGCGACTCTAATAGATCGTAAAGCGTTGAGTTTGGTTTGAGCATTGTTGCTTGATTTGGCGTGAGCGTAATAGTGACTGTTTGCGCTTGCTGACTGAAGTTACTCAGCACCCATAATGATTGTTGCCCTAAGGTACGCACAAAACCAACCACGCTGTCACTCCCCGTGATCATAAGTTGCGCCATATCGCCGGCAACAATCGCTGGTAAATCGTTAAGTGCCATAATTGAAATATAATATTGGCGTAATTGCGCTTGTTCAGCTGTTAACTGACCACCATCAAACTTGCCGTTGTTCATCCACGCTTGATGCGCTGGCACGCCAATATAATCAAAAATACTGGTGCGAGTTGGTTTGCCAAAACCAGCCTCTTCAGAGCCATCTTCACCTACATCTTGGCCAAAATATAACAGTGTTGGCGAGCGGCTAATAAGGTTTGATACTACCAATGCGGGTTTGCCCTTTTCACTGCTACCTGCAAAATCGGGGCTGGCAATGCGTTGTTCGTCATGGTTTTCTAGAAAATGCAGCATGTGCTGTTCAATATCTGCCACTTGTTGCTGTGCTGCAAAAATGCTGCTCGCGGCTTGCTTGCCTTGCATTATGGCTTTTAAGGTGTCGTAAAAGCCTACTTTGTCATACAAGTAATCCATTTTACCTTGGTGAATGTAAGTTCGGTACATCAATGGGTTGTACACTTCGGCAAGTAAAAATGCATCAGGTTTATGCATTTTTATCGATGAATTTAAAAAGCTCCAAAATTCAACCGGCACCATTTCAGCCATATCATAGCGAAAGCCATCCACGCCTTTATCTAACCAATAAAGCGCAATATTTCTAAATTTATACCAACTATTTGGCAGTTCTTTATCTTGCCAAAAGGCATAATGTGCACGGTAATCTTGGTTTTCTAGCGCCTTAGGTAAAGTTGGAAAATCTAGGCTACCATCGGGTTTAACACCGTAGTTAACTTTTACCGTTTCGTACCAGTCGTTTATATCAGGCTTTGGAGCACGTGCACCATTGCCAGTCCATTTAGCCGGTGTTTCATTAAATTTACCATCAGCTAAAGGATGAGAATTTCCGCCAAGCACCTGATAACTATCGCTCGAAGGCACTTGAAATGACTCACCGGGTACATAATAAAAGTTATTATTAACATCATAGTCTTTGCGAGTATCGTCTTGTTCACCAAAGTCTTTAACGCCATTAGGTTTAGCCGTTGAGTGGTAATCACGTGCAACGTGATTGGGCACAATATCAATAATTACTTTCATATCATGATCGTGGGTACGTTCAATAAGCGCGCTAAACTCTTCGATTCTGTTCGTTACATTTACCGCCAAATCAGGGTTTACATCGTAATAATCTTTTATTGCGTAAGGCGAACCTGCACGCCCTTTAACCACATCTGGATCATCCTGACTAATACCATATTCGGTGTAATCACCCACTAAGGCATGATGTAAAACGCCGGTATACCACACATGGGTCGTTCCTAATTCTTTAATGCCTTTAAGCGCAGCATCGTTAAAATCAGCAAACTTACCTACCCCATTTTGCTCTTTAGTACCCCATGGAATGTTTGCGGTTTGAGTATTACCAAATAAACGGGTAAACACTTGATAAACAACTGGCTTTACAGGCTCTGTCTTATTTACAATCGTTTTTGCTTGCGTGCTTTCATTATCATCACTGCAGCCTTGCACAACTAATGTGCTTGATAGCAGCAAGGGTATGTAAAATCTTTTTTTCATTGTGTGTGTCATTTTTATTTCAGTGTTGTCATTGGTTTATACTAAAGCTAACTGTAGTTTGGTTACAGTTGCTGCATACGTATTCACAGCTACATTCAGCACCTGTTAACCCAAAAATTAAACTGCCCGCATGAAAATTTTTGGGGGCTTACTTTGGTTTTAAACTACTTAAAAATACGGTGTGACTTGGCAGTTGCTCTACCGTTGAATTTATTAATGTTTTTAAATTACTAAATAACTCGGCTAATTGCTCATTGGTTAATGAATCTGCTAGCGCACCGTAATCATCGGGTAATAGGCCTTGACCTATCATGACTTGTTGCCACGCCACTTCGGCAAATAACTCGTCGTTTTCGCGCACGACTTTGCCCGTTTGTTTAAATAAATCCATTTTATGCGCTAACGATTGCGGAATTTCCATTTGCTTACATTGACGCCAAAATGGAGTATCTTTCCGCTCAGTTAGCTTATAGTGCAAAATAATGAAGTCACGAATATGCTCGATTTCGGTGATGCTTTGCTTATTAAATTCTGTTACTAACGCATCACTAACCCCATGGTGAGGAAATAACTTAATTAAACGCGTCACAGCACTTTGTATTAGATGAATACTGGTTGATTCAAGTGGCTCTAAAAACCCACTCGATAAGCCAATGGCGACGACGTTTTTATGCCACTGTTTTAAACGACGACCTGTTTTAAACTTAATTAATCGGGGTTCAGTAATAGGCTCTGCAGGAAGATTATTGAGTAATAATTGTTTTGCATCGTCATCAGATATATGGCGGCTACAATATACTAAGCCATTCCCCATTCTGTGCTGTAATGGAATTTGCCACTGCCAACCGGCACTGTGCGCAATTGAACGTGTATAAGGTTTTAATTCACCATTTGATGCTGTTTGTACTGCAATGGCGCTATCGCAGGGTAAGTAGTGCGACCAATCTACAAACCCAGTATTGAGTGTTTGCTCAATCAATAAGGCACGCAAGCCCGTACAATCTAAAAATAAATCGCCACTGATACTGCTGCCATCATCAAGGGTTAGGCTCTGAATATTGCCACTGGTTGGGCACTGCATGACCTCATTAATTTTAGCATCTAGATGTTTTACCCCCCGCTCTGTGGCTAAGTGCTTTAAAAACTCAGCATACAAACTGGCGTCAAAATGATACGCGTAGCTTAATCCTGGCAACGACGTGTTAGAAATGGTATTCAGTGGAGCAAATTTATTGTTTTTCGCAGCCTGATAATTTAATGAAAAATCCCAAAAATCATCTTTGCACCCTTGCGTTTGGCCTTTAAGCCAAAAATTATAAAAGTCACAAAAAGGAAAGTTTTTACCCAAAGTGCCAAACGCATGCATATAACTGTGTGCTGAGCTTTTCCAGTTTTCAAACTCAATACCAAGCTTAATCGTCGCGTTAGTGGCATTTATAAAGTGTTGTTCATTGATACCCAATGCATTATTTAGCTGCATTATAGGGGGAATAGTGGCTTCCCCTACGCCCACTGTGCCAATGTGAGTTGATTCTATTAGGGTAATATTAATTACTTTACCTAATACTTTATTTAACAGTGCAGCGGCTATCCATCCAGCTGTACCACCGCCTGCAATGACGACGTGTTTTATTGGTTTCATATGTTTGTCCACTTTTTGCTGTGTATTAAAGCCGCTAAAATAATTTATTAGGTAAAGTCACTATAAAAAAGCCCTTGTAAAACTAATTACAAGGGCTAATATCTTAACTAAATTTCAGTTAAAGCTTGTAGCTAAATCCAAGAATAAAGTTACGCCCATAATCTTGGTAATCACGCACTTGTAAGGCATTATCACCACTTAGTGTTGTAAATGGTTCTTCAGTGATATTTTGTACTTGGAATGTCACATTTAAGCCATCTAAGCTCTCAACACCTGCTTCGCCAAAATCATAGCCAACTTGTACGTCCCAAATTGTTTCACCTAAGATATTCACTTGCTGTGTTTCATAACCCGCGTTGTAAATATCACCTTTAAAGTCGCTGCGTTTACGCATACTAGTACGTGCTTGGAAACCATAGTTTTCATAATAAAAAGTTAAGCTTTCAATTTTATCCGACAAACCAGGTAATTCGTATTCATTACCGTTTTGATCTTCAATATCTTGTTCAATTCCAGTATGGCTGGCAATTAAACCAAAACCTTCTAATGAATCACTAAAGACGTTAAACGGTAGAGCAAGAGACAATTCATAACCCCAAAGGTCTCCACCACCGCCATTCACTTTACCTGATGCAGTACCACTACTATTCTCTGGTATCTCACCCGTTGAAGGGTCAGCAACCCCTGACATATCAACTTCGTATACGCCATCAAATATCCATTGACTTAAGTCTTTATAAAATACAGCCGCTGAGAAGTAGCCTTCTGCACTAAAGTAGTTTTCATAAGTCAAATCAAAACCCGTTGCTTCTTTTGGTTCAAGTGTAGGGTTACCACCCGATACTGACCAATAGTTGCCATTCTCATCAGGACGCTCTGAATTATAGCTCGCATTAACAGAAGCATTCATTTCATCTAGGCGGGCTCGTGAGATAGTTTTAGCGGCACCAAAACGCACAGTTTGATTTTCATCTAGCGCTAAAGATAAATTAAGACTAGGTAAAACATGACTATAATCGTGTGACACATTGTTAGGAACGGCTTCAACTAGACCTGTCACGTCATTCGGCACAGCCGCAAAACCTTGCGAAGATTGCTCAGTTCTAACATAGCGAACACCAAAGTTACCTGTTAATGGTAGTTCACCTACTTCAGCATTAATATCAGCTTGAACAAAAAACGCCGTAACTTTTTCTTGAACTGTGTACGACTGCGTAGTGTGTTTTATATCCGTTAAACTTTCTTGAATTGAGTCATAATATCCATCGTCAACTAGTGCACGGGTATCATAGGCAATCATATCCCCCATACCGATAAAGCCTAAGCTAGCTGTTCCGAGGCGATATTGCTCTGGAACGACAAGCGTACCAGGATTATCTAATGAGAAATCGCTTAATGTTAAGTAATACCCTTCAGACTTTTTACTCTTCTCGCGGTCGCGATATGACATACCAAAACTTACTTTGCTTAAGTAATCGTTTTCTAATAGCTTGCTTGCTGCTAGTTTTAAAGTATGTAGTTCATCATTAACTTCAGGTGCATTAATAAAGCCATCTTGTGCGGTGTTTTGATAAGCCGTATCATTTAAGCCGTACTTATTATTTAGCGCTGAGCTGGTTCCCCATGACAAAGGACCACCTAACTGAATTAAAGTATAATCACTATAATCTAACTCGTGGCTAAATTTGGCGCCGGTATTGCCGCCATTAAGTGAATAGCCAATGTTGTCAGCAATACCGTTTGCATCGCCACGGCCTGTGCCAGAATAACTTTGTAAGCTCCAGTCCTTACGCTCAACTTCAGATAAGCTCGCATCAAACTCTACCGACCATGAATCGTCAATGTCATATTTAGTATTAAATCCAAATTGCGTTAATTCAGCATCACGTTCTTCAACATCATTACGAACTACAACGCGTTGACCTTGCGTTGTTGCACTGGTAATAAACCCAGATTCTTCATCTATAGCTAGGCTATTTGGATCAATATTGCCTTGCCCACCCCAACCAGGAAAAAATGGAATTTCAATACCACGTAGGATTTTTTCATCTGTAAAATCAACATACAACGCATCAAATGTCATGTTTAAACGGTCATTTGGTGCAGCTTCAACTACTAGCATCGCTGAATCACGTTCAAGTGTTGATGAACGTACAAAAGGTTTAGCGCCGCCTAAGATTGAATAATTCTGTCCATCAACGTCGAATTCAGGGTATCCCCAAGAATTCCAGCGTTTTTCTTGGTTAGGTGAGCTCATAGTATTGTAAGCAAATGCAACACCTATAGTATCATCTGCAAACTGATCAATGTATGAAACCGTGCCACGAAAGCCTTTATCATCACCATCTGGGTTTAGCTTATCAAAACCTGACTGCTCTAACTGACCATTAAACATGATCACGCGTTCGCCTTTACTTAAAGGTTTTACCGTTTGCATGTCAATAACACCGGCAATGCCTTCAGCTTCAATGCTAGCACTTGGCGTTTTATATACAGTAACACCGCTCATAATTTCAGATGGGTAAAGGTCAAACTCAACACCACGGTTGTCACCAATAGATACCTGCTCACGGCCATTGAAGGTGGTTGCACTTTCGTTTTCACTAAAACCACGAACACTTACACGACTGGCACGGCCATCTAGGCGCTGTGCTGTTAAACCTGGTAAACGCGCGATTGATTCAGCAATAGATGTATCTGGAAGTTTACCAATGTCTTCTGCAGAGATAGACTCAACCACCTGTGTTGAAAAACGCTTAGTATTAATTGATTCAACAACACTACCGCGAAAACCTTTTACTTCAATAATTTCTACATCATCATTTTTTATTGTTTCTTCTTGTGCCGCAGTGGTGGCAAAGCTTGATAGTCCGGCAGCAGTTAATGCTAGCGTTAATATACTTGGTTTGAACATAGCCATAATGTTTTCCCGTTACCCATAATGTGATACCCGCTTACTTGCTTAAGTGATAGTTAAGCTTGCGAGCTTATTTTGTTGTCAGGATGAATACTAACGCTCGTATTATTTTATTAACAACTTTATGCATACGTATTCAAAGTAACGCAACACGTATAAAGTTAACATTAAATTTACACCTCAATTCATAAGTGACTGTTTTATTATGAGTTATTTTAGTGCAATTAGCATTTATAGCTTTAATGATAGTCATTATTTATTTTTTGATGAAATAAGCTCGTCATTAAACATAAATAAAGTGACACGACGCTATTTTATTTTCTAATTTATTATTATGGAGAACATTTATTTAAGTACAATTGGTAAGACCAATATAAATAATCACCAATTTAGTGCACGCCCTTATTTTTAAGCACCTAAATAACGCAAACAATAAATTAACAATTTAACAAACCAAATTGGTAAAGAGATATTCAATAAACCGGCGTTAAAATCGATGAAATAAGCGATTGATTTAACCTCTTTTAATTGCCTTAAAACGGTGCATACGTATGCAGACTTTTTACAGTATGACGGGCTTCAAGTATGCTTTTTCAAATAAACGAGGATTAACACCTCTAAAAAAGAACAACACAAAGACAGTGTGAAAACGGAGAAAGGCATGGCCCAAAAGCAATGGTATAAAGGTGCGGTTATTTATCAGGTTTATCCGCGTAGCTTTCAAGATAGCAACAACGATGGCATTGGTGACTTAGAAGGGATAATTAATCGCATTGATTACATTAAAAGTTTAGGGGTGGATGCTATCTGGATCTCACCTTTCTTTAAATCACCTATGAAAGATTTTGGTTATGATATTAGCGACTATCGCGATATCGACCCCCTTTTTGGTAACTTAGATGATTTTGATGAGCTCATTGCGCAAGCACATCAACGCGATATTAAAATTATTATAGACCAAGTGCTTAGTCACACCTCAGATCAACACCAATGGTTTATTGATAGCCGTGAAGATTTAACCAACGATAAAGCTGATTGGTATGTATGGGCCGATGCTAAAGAAGACGGAACAGCACCAAACAACTGGTTGTCTATTTTTGGTGGCGGTGCATGGCAATGGGAGCCGCGTCGTGGACAATACTACTTACATAACTTTTTCACGGAACAGCCTGATCTTAACTTTCATAACCCTGATGTTCGCAAAGCTGTATTAGATAATGTTGAGTTTTGGCTTAAAAAAGGTGTTGATGGTTTTAGGTTAGATGCAATTAACTTTTGTTACCATGACGCACAGCTTCGTGATAATCCTGCAAAACCAAAAGAAAAGCGTCAGGGCCGTGGTTTTAGTGAAGACAATCCGTATGCTTTTCAGTATCACTACTACAACAACACACAGCCAGAAAACATTGAGTTTATGCGTGACATTCGCACCTTACTCAATAAATACCCAGGAACCGTGTCACTGGGTGAAATTTCATCTGAAGATTCATTAGCCACCATGGCAGAATACACCGCCGGTGGTGATAAATTGCACATGGGTTACAGCTTTGAGCTACTAACTGATGACTACTCGAGTGAATATATAAGAAACACCGTTACTACACTTGAACAACGTATGACTGAAGGCTGGCCTTGCTGGGCATTTAGTAACCATGACGTAGAGCGCGTTGCAAGCCGTTGGAGCGAAACGGGTGAAGTAAACCCTGCGCAATGTAAGATGTTAACCGCCCTATTGGCCTCGTTACGTGGTAGCGTGTGTATGTATCAAGGTGAAGAACTCGGGCTCGGTGAAGCAAGCGTTGCGTTTGAAGATTTACAAGACCCATACGGCATTACGTTTTGGCCAAACTTTAAAGGCCGTGATGGTTGTCGTACCCCAATGCCTTGGGAAAACCTTGATAGCTCACATGCCAATGCTCACAATGCGGGCTTTAGTGAAGTAAAACCGTGGTTACCTGTTGATCAACAACATAAGCTGCAAGCAGTTGCTGAACAAGAGAATGATTCAAACTCAATATTAAATGCGTACCGTGAATTTATGGCATGGCGTAAAAACCAGCCGGTATTACTTGAAGGTGATATTGAGTTTTTACAAACCGAAGAGCCAATCTTAGCGTTTTACCGTACTCTAAACGATGAAAAAATGTTGTGTGTATTCAATTTGAGTGCTTCACAAGCAAAACTTACTATTAATGCAAGTGTTGAAAATGAACATAACGACCTTTATCATCACAACGCAAAGCTTGATAATGAAACACTGACAGTTGAGCCATTTGGTTGTTATTACGCCCACTGCAGTTAATATTTACATTATTATAAAAAACCCGAGCACTGCTCGGGTTTTTTTAGCATTTTTTAATGGCTAATTGTTTTACTATTTAAGTAATCAGTAAATGCAAACAGTACACCCGACACAACAAAGGTCACGTGTATCAGCACTTTCCAGAGTAATTCATCATTTGAATGAGATGCAGAGCTTATAAACACCTTTAGTAGCTCAACGGCTGAAATGGCGACTATTGCACTAATCAGTTTCATTTTTAAACCAGAAAACCCTACTTTTCCCATCCATACGGGACGGTCCTCATGATTTTCGATATTAAGCTTAGAGACAAAGTTTTCGTAGCCACTGAATATAATAATTAATAAAAGTCCAGCTAACAAAGCGGTATCAACCAAAGTTAATATACCCACCAACAACTCTTGATTACTGGCAGTAAACGTTGCGATCCCCATCAAATACAGCTGTTTAAAAAATTTTATTAGTAATAAAACCACAGCAAATAGTAAACCGACAAAAAATGGGGCGAGTAACCAGCGTCCTTTGAATATAAACGACTCAAGAGCATGCTCTACTTTATGAACAGGTTGTATTTTTTTATTTATATTATTTGTATGTGGCTCTGACATAAGAACACCTAAAAATTAAAACGCGACATTAGCCTAAATTTAGCTGTAACACAATTAGTTAAGGTTAAACACTTTTACGCGATACGCTCATCTTGACGATAAAAATATTTCGTTTCCCTTTATTTTATATTCGATTAAAAATCAATATACCAACAGAGATGTTCTGGCTTGGTTACACTTGTTTTATGTAGGCATTGTATGAATACATAACTCGATTGTTACTCCATTTTTAGGAATAAGAAAATGAATAAAGCATTACTCGCGTTAATCGTTGCACCATTTTTCGTTTTATCTGCTGCTAATACAGTGGCAAACGATGCTACAGACGCTTCAGCTGAGACGATTCAAGAATTCACAGAAATGTGTGTTAGTTGGGCTAAAGAAGACGACGTAAGCAATGAAGAGCTTTATAACTATGTTTTAAAGTGTGTGAATGATGAACTAACATCTGAAGGCTATAACAAAGTCACTGCTGTTAAAATTTAATGAATAATTGTGTGAATTGAACCTAAATTGGTTACATTTTTTAATCCTGTAAAGTAAAAAATCAGATTAGAAATGCCATTGCGATAGGTTTGATTTGACAAAAAAACCGGAACTGTCACAGGCTGTGCGTTCCGGTTTTTTATTACTTAAAGCGGTGAATAATTAATTATTTATCGTCTTTTTTTACTTTTGCTTTCGCTTTACTTTTAGCAGGCGCTTTTTTAGCGGCGGCTTTCTTTTTAGGCGCGGCTTTTTTCTTAGCCTCTTCTACCCATTTACCACCTTCGTAGTGTGCCGTCCAACCAGTTGCTTTGCCATCAACCTCAGTCATTACATACTGTGATTTATTCTTACGACTGTAACGCACAACAGCAAGATTACCATCAGGATCTTTAGCTGGTGCATCAGCTAGGTAGTAAAACTTAGGCGAAATACGATCTCTAAAACGCTGTAACTCTTCTACTTTGGGGGCGCGTGTTTCTCGTGATTTAGGGAACGTATTTGCTGCTAAGAAAATACCTGCAGCACCGTCACGTAATACAAAATAGGCTTCAGACTTTTCACATTCTAATTCAGGAATATGAACGGGATCTTCTTTTGGTGGCGCAGCTTCGCCATTTTTTAATAACTTACGGGTATTTTTACACTCGTCATTGTTACAGCCAAAATACTTACCAAATCGACCTGATTTTAATTCCATATCAGAGCCACATTTATCACATTCAATAATAGGGCCGTCGTAACCTTTAATTTTAAACGTACCCTCTTCAACCACATGTCCATGACACGCTGGGTTATTACCACACACGTGTAGTTTACGGGTTTCATCGATAAGGTATGAATCCATCGCTGTTTCACAAATTGGACAGCGCTTCATTTGCATTAATGTTTCTGTTTCAACGTCTTCAACATCAGCTGCAACCGCTTCATCACCCGACACTAAGTTCATAGTGGTAGTACAGCGCTCTTTAGGTGGCAGGTTATAACCAGTACATCCTAAGAATACGCCCGTTGAAGCAGTACGAATACCCATTTTTCTGCCACACGTTGGGCAGTCAATGTCGGTTTCTACCATTTGATTAAGACGCATACCGCCTTCATCGGGTTCACCTTTGGCAATATTCAATTGCGTTGAAAAATCAGCGTAAAACTTATCGAGAACTTGCGTCCAAACACGCTCACCTTCGGCGATATCATCTAAACGGCCTTCCATTTTAGCGGTAAAATCGAAGTTCATTAAATCGGTAAAGTTTTCAACAAGGCGATCGGTGACAATCTCCCCCATTTTTTCAGCGAAAAAGCGACGATTCTCTACTCGTACATAACCACGGTCTTGTATCGTTGATATAATAGAGGCATACGTAGATGGACGACCAATCCCACGTTTCTCAAGCTCTTTAACTAAGCTTGCTTCACTAAAACGAGCCGGTGGCTTAGTAAAGTGCTGCTTAGGATCAAGCTCAACTAACGTGAGCACCTCGCCTTGCTTAACAGCAGGCAGCGATTGATCTTCTTCATTCTTTTTACGTACTGCCGGTTGCACTTTAGTCCAACCATCAAAACGTAAAACACGGCCTTTTGCTTTCAATGTAAAATCGTTGGCAGCGACCGTTAAGGTGGTTAAATCGTACTCAGCTGGCACCATTTGACAGGCCACAAACTGACGCCAAATAAGCTCATAAAGCTTTTTCGCATCGGCATCCACACCTTCAACATGCCCAGAAAGCACTGATACGCTAGAAGGACGAATCGCTTCGTGCGCCTCTTGTGCATTACCTTTAGAGCTATAGTTAATCGGATCAGCAGGTAAATACTTGGCACCAAACTCATTGGTTACGTATTCGCGACACATTTCAACCGCATCTTTCGATAAATTAGTTGAATCGGTACGCATATAAGTAATATAACCCCCCTCGTATAAACGCTGGGCAAGCATCATGGTCTTTTTAACGCCATAACCTAATCGGGTACTTGCTGCTTGTTGCATTGTTGAAGTAATAAATGGCGCACTTGGACGGCTCTTACTTGGTTTCTCTTCAACGCTGACAACTTTATATTCGGCATTCTCAAGGCTTTTAACTGCTGCACTAGCCTGAGCTTCATTTACTGGCTTAAATGGCTTGTCTGCTTGTTTAGTGACTTCTAAACGTAGGTCAGACTCGCTATTTTTAACATCGGCATGAATGTCCCAAAATTCTTCAGGAATAAATGCTTTAATTTCACGTTCGCGTTCAACTAATAAACGCACTGCAACAGATTGCACTCGACCCGCTGATAAACCACGCGCTACTTTAGCCCATAATAGGGGCGATACCATAAAGCCAACAACACGGTCTAAGAAGCGACGGGTCTGCTGTGCATAAACCATGTCGGTGTTTAACTCACCTGGGGTTTCGAATGCTTGTTGTATTGCATTTTTAGTGATTTCGTTAAAAACAACACGCTTATATTTTTCTGGCTCGCCACCAATAATTTCTTGAAGGTGCCAAGCAATAGCTTCCCCTTCTCTATCCAAATCCGTTGCAAGATAGATTTGATCAGCATTTTGGGCAAGCTTTTGTAATTCTTGAACAACCTTTTCTTTACCCGGCAATATTTCGTAATGTGGCTCCCATCCTTTTTCAGGATCGATTCCCATTCGCGCGACTAAGTTAGTATAGTCACGTTGCTGTTTATACGCTGCTTTCTCATCAGGTGGCATTTTACGCACCTCAGCAGGCGTTTTGCTTGCTGGTGCTTTGTTTTTGCCAGAACCTGAAGTAGGTAAATCTCGTACGTGTCCAATACTGGACTTTACGATAAAATCATTACCTAAGTATTTATTAATTGTTTTAGCCTTAGCAGGTGACTCTACAATTACTAGCGATTTGCCCATAGTTGCCTATTTCTAACCTAGTTTTTTAAATGTGTTTAGCCGACTCATGCGGCGCGAATATTTATAGGTATATCTACAAACACTAGTTCTTACAAGCTTTTAATACAAACTTTTCAGTATTTACTGAATAAACAAACAATTTCTGTTGTAAATTTAATCAAACCAGTGCTTTTTGAATAATTGATGTGGAATATATAGAATAGAAACAAAAATGCCAACCTTATTGGTTGGCATTTTCTATGCTTTATTAATTTTAAACCTTAGGCTCGTCTAAAATCGACATCACGGTATATTGAGTTTTCACCCCACCAGGGGTCACAAATTCAATGTATAAAAAGCCAGAATCAACATCATTTGGCTCAGCCTCTTTTGTAATATTTACTGAAACAGAGATAGGCACTTGTTGCGCAGTATTCACAACGGTGTAATCTGTTAACCCTCTTAACACACCATTATCGGCAGTGACAGTAACTGTAGTACCTGCAGGCAATGGATTGTTATAAATATCACTGAAGAAAATAGTCACTGAAATCGCGCTGTAAGGTGTGGAATTGCTAATATCAATAAGGTTTATGTCACACATACCCGCCATATCAGAAGCTTCTAAGCGAATACCATCACTTAAACTACAGTCATCTAAAGCCGTTACAGCTCTAATGTAAGGTGTACTTCCAGACATAACTAACTCTGAACGATCGCGTACATTTACTGTTTCACGCGTACATGCATTTGCAGCAAGCGCCTCGTCACTACATAACAAACCATTATAAATGCCATCGCCAGAATCAAACTGACCATTATTTAGTGCACCAGAGCGCTCCACATACCACTCATCCTCACCGCCATTAGAATTTACTGGGTTTGCAGGTGCGGGTAGATTTCCGTCAAAAATACCATTTTCATTAAAATCTATAAATGCTTCAGGTAAATCTTGTAATGTAGAATCAAACTCGTTTTGATTAAATTCACCGTTAGCAGATACATCATTAAATGATTCTTCACCCACTGAGTATGCTAACAAGCTTACACGCCCACCTAATGGATAATCTATTGGTGCATTACTTGGCGCATCCGCAAGTGATATTGGGTTACCACTACTATCAAGATAAGTAATTAGATTGCCGTTTGCGTCTAGTTGTGACTCTCTGATACCTAATGTACAAGGTGCTGCTTGACCAAAGTAACGGTCGCACTTATCAGCAACAGTATTCTTGTATTTGATATCACTATATGGAATTGGGTTTTGGCTACGCCACTGCGCTTTACACACACCATCTATGGTGCGGCAAAGTAATAAAGGTGTAAATTGTTGATCATCTATTGTGCCAACTGCACCACCTTCACTGGCAATATAAATTGCCGTGTTATCAGGAACAAAATTATTAAAGTGATCGGCTGCAAATACAGTTAAGTCTGTTGTCACCCCGGCTTCATTTAATGACTCGGTATTAAATGTTTGCACTGCAAGCGTAAAACTGTCTTGATCTGGCACACCAGTGGTAATGGTTATGTCATTTGACACAATAGAAATCACATTATTTTGTGATGTGTCGCCAGCCTCAACTTGATGTGATGCAATAACAGATAAAACTCCTGCGGCTCTTCCTGAGCGGACATTTACAGTTACTAAACCTTCGTTATTGGTAAACTGAAATGCACTGTCTAGCAACGCGCCGCCGGGGTTTTGCGAAAGAGCAAAATCAATCTGCTTTTGACCAACAGGGTTACCATTAATATCTAAAAGTTTAAAGGTAAGCTCTGAGTTTTCAGTGAGAGTCTGACCGCCAGCTCCTTTAATAGCTAACACTTGATTGGTCACACCCATAAACGCGATTGAACCCGTTTGAGCGGCAGCTACATTAATATTAATTGTTTTAGTGGCAACGTTGCCACCGGTAACCACGGTTGCTGTAATCGTATCTATACCATTACAACCATCCGCTTTATAAGTTGCGCTTGCCGTGCCGCCAATGCTAGTTACCACACTATCGATAGTGGCTCTAGGAGTAGATTCTTCAGCACATGCCGAGGTAAATTGTACTTCAAGTGGAGTGGTGAATAAGTTATTGCTGCCATCTACAATCTGAGCGGTAATAATAGTAGTAGAACCTGCAGACAACACATCACCAGTTGCAATACCCGCGCTTAAATTTACATTTACTTGAACAGCGTTAATTTCAAATAAAGCACTCGCAACGCCGCCCTGAGCGGTTAACTCAACTTGGCCAACACCTGAGCTACTGCCAGGCAATAAATTCAAAATAGCAACACCAAACGCATCCGTTTTAGCCGTTAAGCTTTCAGGTAATAAAATACCTAGCGTTGTTGTCGCTTGAACCAGTACATTACTTGCTGGCGTATTACTGCCAGGTTTGGTGATTTTTGCGTATACAATAGCTTGTTGCCCAAGTAAATTACTATTTTGAGAACAGTCAGATGGATCAAGCTCTATAGAATCTCTGTCTATATTTAACCAACTATCAGGGCAGTTTTGTAAAATTTTAATGTCAATATTTGCGGTTGAGTCATTCGATTGAGGCTCATCACCTGCCGTGTAAAAGCCAAGTTTACTTGTTGCGTCTTCGTAGCTGGCAACAATGGTTCCTGCTCCTTCAACACTACCCGCGCTAAGCTCGATAGTTGCAACACCGCTGGAATTTGTTAAAGCGCTACCTGTAGCCGGTATAAAAGAACCCAGTGTTGTGGTAAAGCTTACCTCTTGACGCACAACAGGTTGACCATCACTTCCGGTTACCGTTGCAACCACCTCTAACGGGTTATCGGCAGTAACAATTCTATCTTCAAAATCAAGTTCAACTTGAATTGCTTGTTCGACAACGTCTCCACCGGTGCCTCCAGTATCACCGCCAACGGTTCCACTTTCTTTTTCCAGTGAGCCACCACCGCCACAGGCGATGAGTAATGTGCTGAGCCATATAATGCTGAGCAAACGAGTTAAAGGCATAGGTTTCTCCGTTGCGCTATTACTAAGTTAAACTTATTTACTTAATGTTAACCTATAACTTAGTCTAAAATCTCAGTTTTTTACTCCTTTTTTTGATAAAAATTTTTAAAAAGTTGACGTTTTTTCTGTAAAAAAAATTACATGCTGTTAGTCTATGCCAAATTTATAAAAAATAGATTGGAAATATGTCTAAAATCCGTTCAATGAGTTTAACTACTCGCATCATGATTGGTATGGTGCTTGGTGTTGCAGTAGGCTTTATATTTCAGGCTATATTAGCTGGTGAAGACGATTACCTAATTCCTCTTGGGTTATTCTCTTTGCCAATTAAAGCCTTTTTTGTTGATGGCCTTTTTCATGTAGGTGGGCAAATATTTATCGCCAGTTTGAAAATGCTGGTTGTGCCTTTAGTATTTGTATCGCTGGTATGTGGTACCTGCAGTTTAAGCGATCCGAAGAAATTAGGCCGTTTAGGCGGTAAATCAATTGGTTTATACTTAGTTACAACGGCAATAGCGATTACAGTCGCGATTACCTTAGCGCTACTATTCAACCCGGGTGAAGGCATTGGGTTACCCTCTCAAGCAAGTTATGATGCCAAAGAAGCGCCTACTTTAGCTCGCGTAATTATTGATATGTTCCCTACCAACCCTTTTGAAGCAATGGCAAAAGGAAACATGTTACAAGTAATTGTGTTTGCTCTATTATTCGGTATTGCAATGGCACTTAGCGGAAAGGCAGGTAAACGTGTCGCTACTGTATTTGAAGACTTAAACACCGTTATCTTAAAACTGGTTACTTTGCTAATGAACATTGCCCCTTACGGCGTATTTTTCTTAATGGCTAAATTGTTCACTACCATTGAACTAAACTTAATTGTGAGTTTAGCTAAGTACTTTGGCGTGGTTGTATTAGCCTTATTACTACACGCATTTGTAAACTACACCCTACTGCTAAAAATACTCACGGGTCTAAACCCGCTCACTTTCTTGGCTAAAATGAAGCACACTTGTTTATTTGCTTTTAGTACCTCAAGTTCAAGCGCGACTATGCCTATTACACTTGAAACGGCAACTAAAAAGCTTGGCGCTAATAATTCGGTCGCTTCGTTTACTATTCCGCTTGGTGCAACCATTAACATGGATGGCACCGCAATTATGCAAGGTGTGGCTACGGTATTTATCGCTCAGGTATTTAGTGTTGACTTAACTATTTCTGATTACTTAATGGTGATACTAACTGCAACGCTTGCCTCTGTTGGTACGGCGGGTGTACCTGGTGTTGGTTTAATAATGCTAGCCATGGTACTTAACCAAGTTGGCTTACCTGTTGAGGGCATCGCCATTATTATTGGTGTAGACAGATTGCTTGATATGACCCGTACAGCAGTAAACGTAACGGGTGACTGTATGGTTACGTGTGTCGTCGCTAAAAGCGAAGGTGAACTAGATGAAAGTATCTTTAACGACCCAAATGCAGCAAAAGATTTAGAGGACTACCACAAATCTATTGATTAGTATTTCTGACAATAGTCATAAAAAAAGCCTTGCTACTTCGTTAAGTAACAAGGCTTTTTTGTTGGGTTTAAGTGATTAAATTATTAAGGGTTTAACGCCTTAAACTTTGACATTAAACTTACACCCGCTTTATTCACACCATGGCTCAAACCCATTGCCAGCTTGTCACTTAATCCTTTTTTAATCTTGTATTGCACTTTATAAATTTGATATTGCTGTTGTTGCTCTAACAACGCATCATCGCTGGTTTTAATAGTATCGACTAACCCTTTTTCAATTGCTTGGGTTGCAAACCAATGTTCACCCGTTGCCACTAAATCCATATTTAAACTTGGGCGCTGAGTGCTCACAAAAGTTTTAAACAATACATGAGTTTGCTCTATCTCTTCGCGGAACTTTTCACGGGCTTTATCGGTATTTTCACCAAATAAAGTTAACGTGCGTTTAAATTCACCCGCCGTTATTTGCTCAAACTCGACATCATTTTTCTTTAAAATTTTATTAAAATTTGGAATTTGTGCAATAACACCAATAGAGCCAACAATTGCAAACGGTGCTGCAATAATATGATCAGCCACACAAGCCATCATGTAACCACCACTGGCGGCGACTTTATCTATTGATACAGTCAACTCAATACCGGCTGACTTTAAACGTTGTAATTGTGATGCGGCTAAACCATAGCCATGTACAACTCCCCCGCCACTTTCAAGGCGAACTAACACTTTGTCTTTTTTTACATCAGCTATTGAAATTATCGCGGTCACTTCTTCTCGCAAGCTTTCTACTTCATGTGCGTCCATACTGCCATTAAAGTCAATAACATAGAGTCGTGATTTAGGCGCTTCTTTGTCCGCTTTTTTTTGCTCTGCTTTTTGTTGTTTTTGATAGGCTTTTAACTCTTTTTTACCTAGCGTATTATTTAAAAAGCTTTCTTTTATATTAGTCAGCTGCTCTGATAAGTCTTCTATTTCTATCTCGCCTTTTTTCGCTTTTGGCTTAACAGCCGAGCTTACAATTAAGGTTAAAATCACAGCAATAGCAATAACAAAGGTAAGGGTTTTGGCAAAAAACAAACCGTACTCGTATAAAAATTCCAATTGTGTTCTCCGTTTATAAATTTCAGCCAATTTAGCATGCTTTAACACAAAAAAAAGCCACTTAATAGTGGCTTTTTGTACTTAATTGAATGGTTGATTATTAATTAGTCACAACATTAGTATCTCGTACTGACAACAAACGTCCACGCGATGCTAGATAAGCTGCAACCTGAAATTGCATTTCTTCATTAGCTGCGGCGCTGCCCGCTGCTGTAGACGACTGTCTTTCATCTTGCGCCGGTGTCAATACCGAGCCATGATGACCTGTGTTAAATTTAACTAAATAGCTAGCGCCCATCTCTGTTGGTGCTTGAGTTGTACTCACTGTTTCTAACCCCATAAAATTAGCTAAAGGCAGTGTACCTGCAATTGGGTTGTTAGCAGTCATCGGCGGAATAACTTGGTCTGGCTTGTTACTATCAGTACCATCACCAACAACAACATTCATATACACAGGTGTTTCTAGTGCTTTAACGGTTGCTGCGTAGTTAGTCGGATCGCCGCTATCTAATGCTGTTTGTGCTGCAAATACAAACTGCGTCATCACGCCCTTGATGTTAGCCAGTTTATCAGCTTCTCCCGCCATCGTTAGCGATGCTGCAAATTCATTAAAGCCACAGCTTAAGAAGTCCTGCATGTCTGGTAACAAGGCGCCACAGTTTGATAACGCACCAGCATTTAAGAATGCATTAAACTCGTCAGCTTCAGCAGTTCCAGCTTGAGAAAGTACAGAGCCTTGAATAAATGGGCCAAACGCGGCTGACTCTAATAAGAAGCTAGCAATACCGCCACCGCCACTTGCCAATGCAACAGCATTAACTTTAAAGAATGGGTCTACTTGATCAGCCAATGGGCTATTCGCTTGTGCAATAAATGCAGGCGCTACAATTGAGCCCAGTGAATGGCCAATATAAGATACATCTCTAGAATTGAGTGAACTATCACCACTGAAGTTTAAGCCTAAACGTAAACCAAGTAAGTCGGCACTTGACTGGCGTAAGCTGTCTCTGGCGACCAATAACGAGCTTAGGTTCATGTAACTAAGTACAGAGCCTGATGTTGCGTTAAAGTCATCTGTGCCATCAACATCAACATCTATTCCACGCTCGCCATGACGAGGATGGTCAATTGCAACCGTTGCAAAGCCTTGAAGTGAAAGCTGTGCTGTTAGTGTCAACATGCTTTCTTTTTGTGTGGTAATACCGTGTTGCATAATAACCACTGGCCAGCCATTTTCTGGCATAGCAGCAAAAGGCTCTAAACCTAAGCCTGCACGGTATGCATTCACAACCGGTAAAATAGGCTTAGTAATTTGTACTGGCACAGTCGCCATACTTTGCATTTTAGGAATAACGTTATACTTGGTTAAATGACGCGTGCTATCTAAACCTAAATCACGAAGCTGTCCATCACTTAACGCTGCACATGTTGCATCGTTAACACTAATAGGATCAGTTGGGAACGCTTCACCCGCTTGCGCTTTATAACCCATGATAGCCACTGCGTTATCACACATACCTTGCCAGTAAGTATCATTTAAATCACTGATTTCTTTACCCTTCGGCGTACCTAAATACATAGGTAACTGAATACTGCCCTTTTGGTACTGTGCTACTTGGAATACGTCAGGTACCGTTACACCTTGTATTGCAAACGCTTGTTGTACATTAGCCATAGGCTGTGTTGGAATTTGCAACGCAGGCGTTGGAATTGTTGGCTCTGTTAAGCTTGCTGCTAAAATCTTTTTGATTGTGCCAAGCACAGGACCTGCTGATTGCATTGTCATGGCAGCTGAGTAAATAATATCGTCTTTGGTGATATCACCCGAGCTCACCACTACGTTTTCGTAGCTGTTAACAGCCCCTTGCAGCGCAAGTTGTGATGGCGTTACTAACGGCGCTTCTTGTTTAACAGTCGCATATGTTGATGATGGCTCAATTGAGCGACCTTCTGAATCTTTAAGCCCAGTCGTTAATACATTAATGTACGAGCTACCAGCCTTAAATGGCTTAAGTGGAATAATTGCAACCGCGTCTCCAGAGCCTAGTGTAACAAAATCAACACCAAAGGTTAATTCGCCCACTAATTTACATGCAGCACCGGCTGGTGCTTGTGAGCATTCGGCATCTGTTAGGCTTGCACCCATGATCACTTCAAAAATACGTACTGTGCCTGGTGAAGCTGCAGACGTTTCATCTAGGCTAATGCCCGGTGGAAACGTTAAATCTATTTTAAAAGGAACTTGCGTAGACCAGCCATCAAGTGCCCCTAGTGCAAGTTGCGGATCTGCATACGCAGCGCGAGGGATAGAAACATTTTCGTCATTTAGCTCACCAGGAATGTTTAATGTGCCATCGCGCGTACCGCTCATCAATAAATCATTAGGAACCGAAATTACACCATTTGCAGGGTCAAATTTTACCGTAGCTTTTGGAATAACTGTAACTGAATCGTTTTTAACATCTTCTAACGTTTCTCCGCCGCCACAGCCTGCTAATGCAGCTGCAACTGAGAGCGAGAGTAGCATTTTTTTCATAGTGTTCTCCGCACAAATCTTATTTTTATAGTGTGTTTATAGTCAGTGTAATCAAGTTAAAATAATGTAGCTAGTATATTAATGAGACATTAGACCAGTTAAACTTAACGTAAACTTTCTAGTTTCGCCACCTAAATTTGTAATAAATTCGATTACTTGTCGATTTGCTATGTTAAAATCAAAAAAAATTTAAACATTGGTACTTTTATGCATACCTATCAAGCAACTGAAAACGCACTTAAAGACAAAGTAATTTTGATAACAGGCGCAGGTGATGGTATCGGCCGTGTTGCAGCAATTACTTATGCTAAACATGGTGCAACCGTTATTTTATTAGGAAAAACAACTAATAAACTAGAATGTGTGTATGACGAAATCGTCAATGCAGGCTACCCACAGCCAGCGATTGTGCCTATGGACTTAAAAGGTGCAACTAAACAAAACTACCGCGACCTTGCTGCAACTATCGAGAGCCAATTTGGCCGCCTTGATGGACTATTAAATAACGCGGGTATTTTAGGTACTTTAGGGCCGTTGGAGCACTTTTGTTCATCAACATTCGAAAATGTAATGAAAGTAAACGTAACAGCACAAGCGATGATCACCAAAGCGTTGTTCCCTGTAATGCGTAAGTCAAAAAGTGCTTCAGTGGTATTTACCTCATCGGGTGTAGGTCGTAAAGGAAGAGAATTTTGGGGACCTTACGCTATTTCTAAGTTTGCGGTAGAGGGTATGATGCAAACATGGGCGTGTGAAGTTGAAAAAACGCCAATCCGTGTTAACTGCATCAATCCAGGCGCAACACGTACATCAATGCGTGCAAGTGCATTCCCAGGTGAAGATCGTGATTTACTTGCAACACCTGAAGATTTAATGCCAACTTACCTGTATTTAATGAGTGATGACTCAAAAAATATCAATGGCCAATCGTTAGACGCACAAGTTAAAAAATAATATTTAGTTTTAAACGTAAAAAAGCCGCTATGAAAAGCGGCTTTATTGTTTTATTAGTAGCGTAATTACTTACGTTTAGTCGGTTTTACACGTTGATTATGCTTTTTAACCGCCTTACGAATTTGATTTATTTTCGCGCGCTTATCTTTACGTTTTTCAGGGATAACCGACAGCTTAGTTTGCGTTTCTTTACCAAGTTTAACTGTTTTACGTAAATAGTTAACTGTGTCTAAATCGTACTCAATCCAACCACCTTGTGGTACACGCTTATCAAGCTCTAATTTACCGTAACGTATACGAATTAGGCGTGACACTTCCACATCTTGTGATTGCCATAAACGACGAACTTCACGATTACGACCTTCGTTAAGAGTTACGTTGTACCAGCGGTTAATACCTTCACCGCCCATAGGCTTAATACCGGTAAATTTAGCCGGACCATCTTCAAGCTCTACACCGCGAAGTAAGTTTTTCATTGTTTCGTCAGTCACTTCACCAAATACACGAGCTGAGTATTCGCGTTCAACTTCGTAGCTCGGGTGCATTAAGCGATTTGCTAATTCACCATCATTGGTAAAAAGCATCAACCCTGACGTATTCACATCTAATCGTCCTACTGCTATCCAACGATCGCCATCTATACGTGGCAAACGGTCGAATACAGTACGACGACCTTCTGGATCTTTACGAGTACTTAGTTCGCCCTCTGGCTTGTTGTACATAATTACGCGACAAATTCTGTCAGCTTTTTCTTCAATTTTAACAGTGTGGCCGTCAACACGAATTAAATCGGTTTCTTCAACCCTGTCGCCTAACTTAGCTACTTTACCGTTTACACTCACACGATTAGCGTCAATGTATTTTTCCATTTCGCGGCGTGAACCTACCCCTGCGCGGGCTAGGACTTTTTGTAACTTTTCACCTTGTATACTCATTTGGATGGTTCTCTCACAGAAGGATCACTTAATAACTGGGTAATTTTACTTTGCTGTTGCTCTGGCAATGCAGGTAAATCATGAAGTCCCGTTATTGAAAAATAATCTAAAAATTGTTTAGTCGTTGCATAAAGTGCCGGTTTCCCAGGTACTTCTTTATGCCCAACTACTTTAACCCACTCTCTTTCAAGCAGAGTTTTAATAATATTTGAGCCTGTTGCTACGCCCCGTACTTGCTCAATTTCACCACGGGTAATAGGTTGTTTATATGCAATTAGCGACAAGGTTTCGAGTAAAGCTCGCGAATACTTAGGAGCGCGTTCTTGCCATAAATTACTCAACCATGGGCTTAAACTGCTACACGCTTGAAAACGATACCCACTGCCTACCTCAACTAAGCGTATACCTCGGGTTTGATAATGAACTTGAATTGCCTCTACAGCATCATTAATGCGCGCCATAGAAATTGCTAAATCGTTTAAAACCGTGTCCTTAAGATGACGTTTTGATACGGGCTTATCTGCCACAAAAATCGCCGCTTCAATGATTTCAATTAATTGTTCATCACTAATTCGCCGACCTACCATAATCACTCTTAAGTTAATAAAAACACACAGCCATCTATTATGACAGAACAATCACAAACTAGGAAAATATATTAACAAAATAACGTTTCATAGGCATAAAAAAGCCAGTGAAAAACACTGGCTTGATATCAAGTGTATTTAATAATGTAATTTAGCTATTTTTAAACTGCTCAAGTGCATCATCTTCTGCAACAGAATCACCATGCTTTTGAATATAGCTGTTGAACTCTTTTTTGCTTACTTGTTTATCTTTATTACGATCCATGTAACCAAAATGATTTGATATATCATCGTCATCAGCTTCAGTAACTGAAATAAAGCCATTGCTATCATTATCTAGGCTTTTAAAATCATTTTCTATTTTATCAAACTTAGCAATATCAGCTTTAAATGCAGACTCACTCACTTCACTATCTGTAGCAACTTTTCCAGCATTTAGCTGCATATAAGCATCATATTCATTACGGCTTATTTGATTATCCATATTTGTATCTATGTTTGAAAAGTGCTGCCAAATACTATCATCGTCGGCTTCTGTTTTAGAAATAAAGCCATCGCTGTCGTTATCTAAGCTTGCAAAATCACTGTCGATTTTTTCTAAACCTTGATTTGAAGAACAAGCTGCTAAACTCAATGCGGCTAAAACAGTAGAAGCTATCGTTAATTTTTTCATCAGACGTATCCTTGTATTAATAAATTTCAATTTTAGTGATACAAATACGATGCCAAAAAAATAAACCATTAAAATCAGACAGTTAAACAAAAACAACTTCTATTGCGATATTTAATAATGCAATTTTTGCAAGCTACTCTGGTAATTTTTGCAAAAAAAAAGCTCGGTAAGAACCGAGCTATTTATATCTAATACGGTAATTTAGATTGCAGCGTTTTGGTAACGCTTCACAAAATCAGTTACGTTTTGGCCATTACACTTTAATGTGTTTAAGTTACCAATTTGCTTACGCACTGGTTGTAAGCCTTGCTTTAATGCAGTTATACATAACTGTGTTTCTTGATGTGAATCTTTTGCAAATACTTCAACTTTTGATGCTGCAGGCTGTGCTGCAGTTTGTTGTTTTGCAATATCGCGAATGTCTTGACCGTTACATAGGATACTTTTTGAATAACGCGATAAATATACACCGTGCTTTGCTGCCATTTTACGAGCAGCCGAAAAACCTTCATTGGCGCTTACTACGCACAAGTTTGACTCTAATTTATTGTCTTTGCTGTAATACGCATTGCTTTGTGCAGAAGCGGTAACAGAAACAAAAAGAGAGGCAGCTAAAAGTAATTGAGTTTTCATCAGGTAGTCCTATTTGAACGAGTTAAACAAACGATTTTTGCGCATTATATAGACAACTTTTAACATATCAATTGAATATTTTATTTAGTTTATTATTTAATATTGCATTTACAATGTTTAAACATTAAGCAGAAATTGATCAACATTTGTGCAGCTATTTTCTCGTTTCAGTCATGTTATGTCGCTCCAAATACTGATACAATTTAGCTAACAATGAAAATAAATTTGAAGGTAAACTTTATGAAAGTGATTTCTTTTAATATCAATGGCCTGCGTGCTCGTCTACATCAGTTACAAGCTATTATTGATAAACACCAGCCAGATATTATTGGTCTTCAAGAGATCAAAGTGCACGATGAAGCATTTCCGCTAGACGATGTACAAAAAATGGGTTATCACGTTTATTTTCATGGACAAAAAGCGCATTACGGTGTGGCAATGTTATGCAAAAAAGAGCCTAAGTCGGTATTAAAAGGCTTTTCCACCGACACAGATGAGTCGCAAAAGCGAATGATCAGCGTTACCGTAGAGCAAGAAAATGGCCGTGACCTGCATGTCATGAATGGCTACTTCCCGCAAGGCGATAACATCAACCACGAAACTAAATTCCCTTATAAACGTCAATTTTATCAAGACTTAATGACTCACCTAAATAGTCATTACACGCCTGATCAAGATGTAATTGTAATGGGCGATATTAATATCTCTCCAACCGATTTAGATATTGGTATTGGTGAGGTAAACGCAAAACGCTGGTTAAAAACCGGAAAATGTTCATTTCAACCCGTTGAGCGTGAATGGCTAGCAACGTTATTAAACTGGGGCTTTAAAGACACCTTTAGAGAGCAAAACCCAGAAACTAACGATCAATACTCGTGGTTTGACTACCGCTCTAAGGGTTTTGTTGATAATCGTGGACTAAGGATTGATGTGGTTTTGGCAACGCATGACTTAGCAGCTCGCTGTATCGACACCGGTATAGATTACGAATTACGTGCTATCGACAAGCCTTCAGATCATGCGCCTATTTGGTCTGAGTTTAATTAACGATTATGCTAAGCGTGCAATTACAGGCATTACTGTGGATTGGTGTTATTGCTATTGGCTTTTTAAGTGTTAATAAATCAACATACGCCAATTTATTTAATACGCCATCTAGGCAAACTGGCGTGTTTGCCTGCGCGCTGGTGCTCGCTTTACTATGGCGTATAAAAGCCGGTATTTTACCTGGTCTTGATCTTCATATATTGGGCATTACTGCTGTTACGCTGATTTTAGGCTGGCGTCTGGCTATTTTAAGTTGTGTATTAGCTACAGCCCTGCTAACTGCTTTTGGACAAATAGCATTCGAGCTGATTGCGGTAAAATTACTAATAAGTGCGTTTATTCCAGTATTATTAAGCTACTTTGTATTTATGCTTTGTTACCACTACTTAGCGCGGCACTTTTTTATCTATATATTTGTTTGTAGCTTTTTAACGGCTGGTGTCGTTGCTTGCGTTAACATTATACTCGGGGGTGTTTTTTATTACGCAATTGGCGAATATAATTGGCATCAGCTAACAGAAAACTACATTTATCTCAGTCCTATTTTAGCGTTTCCTGAAGCAATGCTAAACGGTATGGCAATAACTGTTATGATCACCTATCGCCCGCACTGGGTAAAAACTTTTTTTGATAAGGACTATTTAGGCTCATGAGTCTTCATTACCATTGCCCTATTTGCAAACTTCCATTGGCACTTAATGAAAAAACATTACGCTGTGATAATAACCACAGCTTTGATTTTGCCAAAGAAGGCTATGTAAACTTACTCCCCGTGCAAAATAAAAACTCTAAACAGCCCGGTGACTCTTTAGAAATGGTACAAGCAAGGCGTTCTTTTTTAGAGCAAGGCCATTATGCATTTTTACAGACGGCCTTAGCTAATTTAGTCAAACCGCTCAATGCAAATATAGTGATTGATTTAGGGTGTGGCGAGGGGTTTTACACCCATGCTATAGCAAATAACACGCAAGCTACTGTGTATGGAGTTGATATATCTAAGTCGGCGGTAAAATACGCAGCAAAACGATACAAACAATGTCAATTTAGCGTGGCATCAATAAGCCACGCGCCCTTTAATGATCACCTTGCTGATGTGTTAATTAGCGTGTTTGCCCCTTTGTTTGACGATGAACTTTCTCGCCTTGTTAAAGAGGATGGCTGTTTAGTGGTGGCAAGCCCTGGGCCTATGCACCTCAAAGAGTTGAAGAAATATATCTATAATACGGTAAATGAGCATACTGAAGTTGCTACGCCAACAGGCTTTAAACAATCATCGCAACAGCTCATTACAGAGCAAGTGTCACTCACATTTAGCGACGTAAGAAATTTAATAATGATGACACCCTTTGCATGGAAGTTCAGACCCGAGCATTGGCAGGCACTTGAACAAAAACAGCATCACAAGGTTACCTTGTCATTTTATATTAGCCAGTTTGTTAAAACTGCTCTTTAGTAAAGGTTTTATCCATTTTATCAAACATGTCTTTTAACAATTCAGCAAGCTCCAAATAGCGGGGCTTGTTTTTCCCCATTTGTGCGTCGTAACCGTTGGCGATCATTTTTGCAAACAACTCGTTGTACCATTGCAGCATAGCGGGTTCTAATTCTGTTTGCGCACGTTTACCTAGCCATAAAAGCCCTTGTAACGGCAAGGAGATAAAAAATAGACTACTGGCAATAGCTTGAGGTAAAAAATCAGGGCCTAAATAATTAAGCTGAAAAAACAAAGTTAGCATGGCTAAAATAGGCATTACTGTAATCGCAAGCTCGGTTGCTCTGATCACTTTAAACTCGGCAAATAATGGCGCGACCTCTTTACGCATAGGCCATGTTTTAGCATAAGCGCGCCCTAATTGAACTTGTGATATCACACTTTTTTGCATTATAAATCCTCACAATCACGGCATTTAACACTTGTAAAAGCATCTTGCTTATAAAAGTGTAACACAACTCTCACTTTATCGGTAAAAATGCTTAATTTCATTAGTAAAACTCACAAAAAGCATAAATTATCGAAAGAATTCCACAAAGCCCTTTTAATAAAGTCAACTACACTTTAGTCTATACCCATTTAAGCTTACAATGCTTATATATCAACCAAGTGTACTGATTAATATTTAAATGGAAAATGAATCTATGCCAACTCTCCCAAAAAAAACAAACCATGTTTTGGTACTTAATTGTGGAAGCTCAAGTTTAAAGTTTGCAATTATTGATGCAAACACAGGAAACGACATTATTTCAGGTTTAGCTGAGCGCCTAGGTGCAGATGCTCCCTCAATAAAATATAAATTTAAGGGAGAAAAGACCACCATTAAACTTGCTGCTAATCAGGCACATGCCCATGCCATTGATACGCTGGTTGATTTAATAAAAGATCACAATCTTGATGAGCAACTAGTTGCTGTTGGTCATCGTGTTGTGCATGGTGGTGAGCATTTTACCCAATCAGTATTAATTGACGAACGCGTTATTGCAGGTATCACGCAAGCAGCTACGCTAGCACCTTTGCATGGCCACGCTAACTTACTGGGTATTTCATCAGCGCAAGCATCATTTAAAAATTTACCGCAAGTAGCCGTGTTCGACACGGCATTTCATCAAACGATGGATGAAGTCGCTTATCTTTATGCCCTTCCTTATCAGCTTTATAAAGACTTTGGTGTTAGGCGCTATGGTTTTCATGGCACCAGCCATTTTTATGTGGCAGGACAAACTGCGAAGTTGTTGGCACTTCCTATTGAAAACAGTAACTTTATTAGCGCCCACTTAGGAAACGGCTGTTCAGTGTGTGCGATTAAAAATGGCAAAAGTGTTGATACCAGTATGGGGTTAACCCCGCTTGAAGGGCTTGTTATGGGTACGCGCTGTGGCGACATTGATCCGGGCCTATTTAACTTTTTAACCACGCAACTCGATTACACTGCTCAGCAAATTGATGACTTACTCAATCAAAAAAGTGGTTTATTAGGCATAAGCGAGTTGTCTAACGATTGTCGCACCATAGAAGAAGCCGCTATTGCAGGCAACCAGCAAGCTATGCTGGCACTTAATATGTTTTGTTACCGCCTCGCAAAACAAATAGCCGCTTACATGGTTCCGCTGCAACAGCTAGACGCAGTTATTTTTACCGGCGGTATTGGCGAAAATTCCGATATTATCCGTGATAAAGTACTTAAACAATTGGCCTTTTTAGGTATTAATTTAGACCCACAAGCAAACCTTGATGCACGTTTTGGCCAAGCTGGGTTAATTAGTACAGCTGATTCACGTAGCAAAGCGGTTGTTATGCCCACTAACGAAGAATGGGTGATCGCACTTGATGCCGCAAACATCACCAAGGAGTTATAATATGGCTCGTCGTATTATGTTGATCCCCGTTTCTACTGGGGTTGGTTTAACCTCAGTATCGGTGGGTTTGGTAAGGGCGCTGGAACAAAAAACTGTTAAAGTTAATTTTTTTAAACCTATAGCCCAACCACGCGCGGGTGAAACAGGCCCAGAAAAGTCAACACAAATTGTTACCCAAGGCTCACCTATTGATCCACCCACGTCATTTGCGCTGGATTACGCCGAGCAAATGATTGGCGATGGCAAAGGCGATGACCTGCTAGAAGAAATTGTAGAGCGTTTTCAAAGTAAAATTAACGATGATGAAGTGGCTATTATTGAAGGCATGGTGCCTACTCGTCGCCAACCGTATGCGGGGAGAGTTAATCGCGAAATCGCACAAACTTTAGGGGCGGATATCGTTTTTGTACTTACCCCTGGCAATTACAACATTACTCAAATTGAAGACCGACTTGAAATAGCCGCTGGAAATTACGGTGGCATAGATCACCCTCGTGTGCTGGGTTGTATTTTCAATAAAGTAAATGCCCCTCTAGATGAAGAAGGTCGCGCTCGCGCTGATTTAGTCGATACTTACAAGCCAGAAGCGCTTGATAACGAGCTTAACCGCCTGGCCTCTTTACCTATTTTTAGAAAAAATCCTTTTATGTTACTTGGTGCCATTCCGTGGGATTTTGAGCTGGTAGCGCCGCGCGTTAAAGATTTAAGTGCCTATTTAAAAGCCACTATTATTAACGAAGGTGACATGGTACATCGTCGACTAAGACGCATTACTTTTTGCGCCCGCACGGTATCAAATATTCTAAATTATTTTACCCCAGGTGCGTTATTGGTCACCCCAGGCGATCGTTCAGATATATTGGTTGCAGCCTGCTTGTCTGCTATGAATGGTACTAAACTAGGCGCTATTTTGCTCACCGGTGGCTTTGAGCCTGAGCCGCGCATCATGGCGCTGTGCGAACAAGCCATGCAAACAGGGCTGCCTATTTTAGCAACCGAAGGCGACACTTGGCGCACCTCGTTATTACTGCATAACTTTAACCTAGAAGTGCCAAGCGATGATGAACAGCGCATAGAAAAAGTAAAAGATCATAACGCTGCACATATCGATTCTTATTGGCTGGACACATTAGCAAAAAGTGTGGGAAAAACCCGCAAGTTATCCCCCCCTGCCTTTAGGTATTTATTAACCGATAAAGCCCGTAAAGCGGATAAAACGATTGTGTTGCCTGAGGGTAACGAGCCTCGTACCATTAAAGCCGCTGCCATTTGTGGCCAGCGCGGTATAGCTAAAACAATTTTACTTGGCGATCGCGATGAAATATTGCGTATCGCCGAGCAGCAAGGCATTGAGCTTAACGAGCATGTAACCGTAATTGAGCCAAGCAGTATCATAAATGATTACGTAGCACCTATGGTGGAAATTCGTAAAAATAAAGGTCTTACCGAAGTAGTTGCCCAAGAGCAACTTCAAGATCACGTCGTACTTGGTACTATGATGCTAGAGCAAGGTAAAGTTGATGGCCTGGTATCGGGTGCGGTAAACACCACTGCCAATACCATTCGCCCACCGTTACAGTTAATTAAAACCGCGCCAGGTTCATCATTAGTGTCTTCTGTATTCTTTATGCTATTGCCTGATCAGGTTTTGGTTTATGGTGATTGCGCTATTAACCCTGATCCTAATGCTGAACAACTAGCCGACATTGCAATTCAATCTGCCGATTCTGCTGCCGCATTTGGCATAGAACCTCGTGTAGCAATGATAAGTTACAGCACGGGTAATTCGGGCAGTGGAGCTGATGTAGAAAAAGTCCGCGAAGCAACAAAAATTGCCCAACAAAAGCGTCCTGATCTCATTATCGATGGGCCATTGCAATACGATGCGGCCATTATGGAAAGTGTAGCTATTAAAAAAGCGCCAGATAGCCCGGTTGCCGGTAAAGCAACCGTGTTTATTTTCCCTGATTTAAATACGGGTAATACCACCTACAAAGCAGTGCAACGAAGCGCCGATTTGATCAGTATTGGTCCTATGTTACAAGGGATGCGCAAACCTGTTAACGACTTAAGCCGTGGCGCGTTAGTTGACGATATTGTGTATACCATTGCTTTAACAGCCATTCAGGCGGCGCAAGTAGAAGCGCTTAATAAAGGGCTGTAATTAACATGCCCTTTTTATAGCCTAGCCATTTTTTATTTAATAATTAACTGGTTAGGCTATTTATACCTCACAACCCCCAAGCTTATCCACAGAAATTGTGGACAATTATTTTTTAGCTAATAAAAATATAGCACTGCCTAGGGTCTGTTGACCTTTGCGGATTACAATTTGTTCAAACTAGGAGCGGTTTAATCGCGGCGCGAGGTTTGTAACCTAGTGGGCTAAGTAAAAACCGAGCAACAAAGAGTAAATCGCTCCTAGGCAGAACCCTTCGGGCAGCGCCTGTTTGGCATTGATGCTGCGTTATTGCCTATTTATGGGGAATAACCACACCACATAGGCGCTGCCTTGCCTAAATACCAAACAGACTGCTGCAAATTTAACCTTGAAAGGTCAACAGACCCTAAACTTGAGCCTTTAATTTAGCTTCAATACTCTATACTATAAAGCTATTATTTTGCTGCTGGCGATACGTTTAATGTCAAAACAAACATTACAATTACACAGCACCGTGTTATCTATTCATAGTTTAGCCCTTGATGCTGACATACCGCCTGCGCTGTTAAAACAACCGTTATTTTTTATCTCAAAAACGCATGATGAACTGTCAGTTGTTTGCCCTGTCGACTTTATTATTGATAGCCAAGATACTGAATCTAATTGGCAAGCACTGGAAGTAATAGGTCCTTTAGGGTTTTCGTTAACTGGCATTATGGCAAACCTGTCAGGCGTATTAGCCAGAGCCGGCGTGTCCATTTTTTCGATATCGACCTACGATACCGACTATATTTTAGTAAAAAAACAAACGGTCACCAAAGCAATTACAGCCCTTAAAGCCGATGGCTACAACGTGGTAACTCAATAAATAATGAAATCTGAAGACGTTAGCTATTTAACTAAAAATAAAATTGGCCGAAACGCGATACAAATCACGAGTCCGTTCAGTGGTAAAGTGATGCCAATGGAAGAGCATCCACAACCCTTTTTTCGTTTTGGCACACTCGGCCCAGGTATTGTTGTTAGTTTATCGAGTCATAAAGTATTAGCGCCCTTCAATGGCACCTTACTGCAGGTAAAAAGTGCCGGTTGTGAATTTATTTTAAAAGCCAATAACGGCTTAAAAGTATTAATAAACCTAGCGGTTCCCGATTCACAAACACTTACGCATACTCATATTGCTCAGCTTAACGGCAGCAAAATAACCAAAGGCCAACGCCTTGCTTATTTTGATTTACGTGAGCTCGACTCGCCTATTTTAGCCAGCCTTATAATTCTCAATGGCCATAATTTAGGCACTTTTCATTATTCTCACCCGCAAGTTAATGCCGGTGTAGATACCTTATTAACTATTATTAAAAAGAAGTAGATTTATGATCACTCTCTATGGCATTAGCAACTGCGATACAATTAAAAAAGCAAAAAAATACCTAAGCGATAACGACATCGCATTCACTTTCCATGACTACCGCAAAGACGGCGTTAATAACGACATGGTAAGCGACTTTGCAGAACATATTGATTGGGAACAATTGGTTAATAAACGTGGCACAACGTACAGAGCGCTCACTGATGAGCAAAAACAAAGCTTAACCAAACAAACCGCCATAGATTTACTCGTTGAACAACCGGCGATGATCAAACGCCCTGTACTTGTTAATAACGGGCAATATCACTTAGGCTTTAAAGCAGCACAATACGATGAGATTTTTAAATAATGACCCATCCAGTAATTACCCTAGCCCAAGCCTTAATTCAGCGAAAGTCGGTTACACCTGAAGATGCCGGGTGCCAACATATGATGAATGAACGCCTAAGCGCCATTGGCTTTGATATTGAATCGCTCTTTTTTACTGACACGCTCAATACTTGGGCACGAAAAGGCACGCAATCACCGCATTTTTGTTTTGCCGGTCATACTGATGTGGTGCCCACTGGGCCTGAAAAAAACTGGCAGCACCCGCCTTTTGCAGGCCTAATTGAAGACGGCTTATTACATGGCCGTGGCGCTGCCGACATGAAAGGCTCATTAGCAGCGATGATTGTGGCAACCGAACGCTTTGTGACTAAGCATCCAGATCACAAAGGTTCCATTTCGTTTTTAATTACCTCAGATGAAGAAGGCCCGTTTATTAACGGCACTACCCGCGTGATTGATACTTTAGAGGAGCGCGGTGAAAAAATAGATATGTGCCTTGTAGGTGAACCCTCTTCTCGCGATGTACTTGGTGATGTGGTTAAAAATGGCCGCCGTGGTTCACTCACGGGGTTTTTAACTATAAAAGGCGTGCAAGGTCATGTGGCCTATCCACATTTAGCACAAAACCCAATTCATTTAGCCACGCCAGCTTTAACCGAGTTAAGCCAAACTGTGTGGGATATGGGTAATGACTTTTTTCCAGCCACCAGCTTTCAAATCTCTAATATTAATGGCGGTACGGGCGCAGGCAATGTGATCCCTGGGGAGCTTGAGGTACAATTTAATTTTAGATTTAGTACCGAAGTTACTTATCAACAACTACAACAAAAAGTAAATTCCATTTTACAAAAACACAATTTAAATTATAAACTCAATTGGATTGTGAATGGCTTGCCGTTTTTAACCGATCACGGCCCATTGGTTGATGCCACCGTAGCCGCCATTAAATCGGTAACGGGGTTAACCACTAACTTAGAAACAACAGGTGGCACCTCAGATGGTCGTTTTATCGCACAAACGGGTGCTAAAGTTATTGAATTAGGGCCACGTAATGCCACTATTCATAAAGTGGACGAGTGTGTTAGCACCGACGATCTAATCGCGCTGGCCGATATTTACGAACAAATATTAGAGCACCTGTTAACTTAATGACTGCAAATAAAGAACTCATACAATGCATCACTGGCCAAAGTGATGCACATTTAGTTGCCATACAAAATCACTTTTTGCATGCCGATATTGTAAATGACTTTATTGCACTGCAAACAGCGGCTGCATCAGCAGGCTTTGATTTATGTATTGCATCAAGTTTTCGGGATTTTAACCGTCAATCAGCTATTTGGAACGCTAAATTTTCCGCTAAGCGGCCGGTATTAAACAAAGCGCAGCAACACGTTGATATTAATTCGCTCAGTGATATTGAGAAATGCATTGCCATTATGCTTTATTCTGCGCTACCGGGGGCAAGTCGCCATCATTTAGGGACTGATTTAGATATTTACGATAAAGGCGCAGTGAGTGACGATTATGTTTTGCAATTGAGCCCTAATGAATATCAGCAAGGTGGGCCTTTTGCTAAACTAAGCCAATGGCTAGACACTCATCTAGCAGAATTTGGATTTTATCGACCTTACCAGTACGACTTGGGCGGGGTAGCTCCTGAGCTTTGGCATATTAGCCACATAGCGCAATCAGCGCAGCTTGTTCGTCACCTTACGCCAGAAGTGTTGCACGACTGCATTAAGCACAGTGATTTATTAGGTAAAGACGCTATTTTAACCCACTTACCTGCATTGTATGAACGCTTTGTGATCAATGTAAGTCCACCAGCTAAGCAGTTTTAGTCTTTTTATTTAAAGTAAAAACCAATACCGCTAGTAAAATGATACTGCTGGGGAGCATAAATTGCAGAGTTAATGTCTCTGATAAAAACACTGCCCCTGCAATAGCCGCCAAAACGGGCACGCATAACTGCACTATGGCTGCATGCGTGCTCTTTAATAGTGGCATAGCCACATACCAAATACTGTACCCTACGCCAGATGCGATGGCACCTGAGGCTATTGCGAGTAATGCCCCTTCGATACGAATATTTTTAAGCTGGCTCATTCCCACCACAATTAAAATAGGTAGCACTAATAAACTACGAATAAAATTAAAGGCAGTGGCTCTTAGCGGCGACACACACGCCTTGCCACGAATACTGTAAATTCCCCACGCAATGCCACTTATACTCATTAATAATGCAGCCATCAGCGGTGGGGCTGTCTGTGAGGGCAGCATTAAGTAAACAAATGCCGCAAACGCCACTATAAATGCAAGCCATTGCACAGCACTTAAACGCTCTTGTTTATATATGCCCCAGCCAATCATTGTAAATTGCACCGCCGAGAATAAAATAAGCGCCCCCATGCCGGTATCAAGCTCGATATAAGCAACAGAAAAACACAGCGCATATATCAATAAGCTAGCACTGCTTCGCCAACTGCCAGTATCGTTAATAATAGGATTACTTAACTGCGCTTTTTTACTTAACTGCCTAGTATAGAGCAGCATAATAATGGTCAAACACACTGCCCCGCTCAGTAACCTAATAACGGTAAAATTCCACGCATCAATGTAGCCTTGCGCCAACGCTAACCGACATAATAACGAATTTGCAGCAAAGGCAACTAACGCGATAATAGTAAACAGTGTTGCTTTCAAATTAATTCCTAACGTATTGATAAATATGTACCGTATTTATATACCGATTAAATTAACGTCCAATGTTGTAAACGTTACCATGGTTATTTTTTAAATGATAAAGTTTTTATTAAGGGTTTTTGTTCTATGTTTATACACTACGCTTTTTTACAATCTTTCACACTTGTATTTATTGGCAGTATGTTAACCTTACAGAATAAATAAGAAGGAGTGCGCGTGCGTCACATTTTAATTTTTAGTCTTTGCTTTATTGTAAGTGGTTGCAGCACCATTGGCTTTGACGATCTCTTTAATGATTACGCCACTAATACCACCCCTATTAGGCAAGCCATTACGAATAATAATATTGAGAGTGCACGCTCCTTAATAAGCAAAAACAGCAAAACACACAGTAATTATTTATTGAGCCAATTAGAACAAGGCCGTATCGCGGATTTAGCCAATAACCCCGATAACCCACAAGTTCATTTTGAAACTGTCTATCAACAAATGCAATCTAAGCGCCAAGCTGCAAAAATACAAGTAAGTGCTGGGCTTGAGCAAAGTAATGCGCTGTTAACCAACGACTCAGCTATTGGTTATACACCGCCCGCCTACGAAATGAGTATGTTGCATAGCTACAAAGCGCTCAATTATGTTTATAAACATGATATTGAAAGCGCCTTAGTTGAAATACGCCGTGCTAATAAAGTACAAGTTGATGAACTATTAAGTAATCAAAGCGAATTTGATAATGCGGTTGCCCAAGCACAGCAACACTATCCCGATATGGATAACTTAATTCGCTCGGTCAAAAATGGCTTTCAAAATGCGTACACGTTTTATTTATCAGGGTTACTATATGAAACGGCAAAGCAAGGTGATGATGCCTACATAGACTATAAAAAAGCGCTCGAAATACAACCTAACAATCCGTATTTACAACACGATGTACTGCGTCTTGCTAAGCAGCAAGGTTTTGCCGATGACTATAGCCAATTTAAACGCCAGTTTGGTGAAGTTAACAGCTTAGAAAAAAACCAAGGCGAAGTGGTTATATTATTCGAACAAGGCCTGATACCAAAACAACACGAATTTAAATTACGATTACCAATTTATACTTCACAAGGAGACGCCCGCTTTTATAGTCTCGCCATGCCCATTTATATAAATAATGCTTATGTAAGCACCGTTAACAACGTCAAAATTAATGACCATTTATTATCACTAAGCCCGCTAGTGCACTTAGAAGCACTGGCCGCTAAAACGTTAGAGCAGCAAGTTGCTGGGCGCGTATCGAGGCAAATATTGCGCTTAGTGGCGAAAGAAAAGCTGCGCGCTGAGCTTGCCCGCAGTGGCGGTGATGTGGGGAATATTTTAGCAAACTTATATAATCTTGCTTCTGAGCAAGCCGATACCCGCAGCTGGCTTACCTTACCCAATCAAATTAGTCTTGCCCGCAGTGCAGTGACTGCAGGCGAACATACCTTAAATGTTGGCTCACAACCGCCAATAAATTTTACCGTTAGTAAGCAAAGGTTAACGTTAATCTACCTAACCTCTGTTAATAACTATTTTAACTCCCATGTAGTGCAACTTTAGGAGCCATCATGAAATACATACTCCCCATTATTGCGTTGTTTATGCTTAGTGCATGTAGCAGCCGACCTGTAACCTCAGGCATTGGAGTTGAACAAACTACCAACGCCTACAAAGAGCAGCTCAACGTTAATAACCCGCAATTAGCTAAAAAGCTTTTAATTAGTGATGTAAAAACGCGTCAAACAAATAACCTGACCGATGTAGTGGTTACTTTAGCGAGTACCTATAAAAAGTCGCAATACTTACAGTATCAATTTAACTGGTTTGATAAAGATGGCTTTGTTATTAAAGGCAACCACTCACCGTGGCAAGCCCTAACATTATTTGGCTTTGCTAAAACTCAGCTTGCAGGACTAGCACCTAGCCCTAATGCCGTTACTTTCTCTTTAGCTGTAAGAGAAGTGTCTACTGAAGCACAAGAATTTAAAGATTAAGGAAACCATGATGATCAATAAACAATTTAAATCACTCTCTGGCTATGCAATTTTTGGCTTAGCCGCACTCACACTAACCGGCTGTGCCAACAAAGCGGTTGTCAGCTATGGTGATGCCCAAGCCGTAGAAACCACAGATATAAACTTTGGCTCTACTGACTTACAAAAAGTTGCCTCGCAAATGACCGACTCTCTGCTTAGTTCGCCTGTGGTTGGTACTATGACCGCCAATACACGCCCTGTGGTATTTGTAGAGCGTATTAAAAATAAAACCAGTGAACACATAGATACAGAATCAATCACCGACTCAATCTCTACTCAATTACTGCGTAGCGGCAAATTTAGATTTGTTGATATGACCCGTGTAGAGGCGGTTCGTGAGCAAATTACATTTCAAAACGAAGACGCCTTAGTCAACCCAAGTACTGCGGTGGCTTTTGGTAAGCAAATTGGTGCGCAATATATGCTGTACGGTAACCTATCAAGCATTGTTAAATCTAATGCAGATAAAGCCGATGTGTACTACAAATTTACAATGCGTTTAATGGATATGCAAAGCGGCCTTGTTGAATGGGCTGACGAAACTGAAATTCGTAAAACGCGTGAAAAATCAACGTTTGGTTGGTAATAACAGGAGCGAATTATGAAAACGCTTAGCTTAATTTTATGCGCTTTATTAGTAGTAAGTACCCCAACGTTTGCCAAGTACGAACGCAATAAAGCCGTTCCTGTACAGCAAGTACTATTTGGTAAAGTAAAGTCGGTTCGCACTATTACTGAGCAACAATTAGTACAAGACAAAAGTAACGGCTGGAAAACCTTTGGCGGTGCCTTACTAGGCGGTGTTATTGGTAACCAGTTTGGCGGCGGCAGTGGTCGAACTGTAGCGACTATTTTAGGATCGGTGATTGGTGGTAACGTTGCTCATAATCAGCAGCAAACACAGCGCTATGAAAACACACAGCTCGTTGAATTACTGATACAAGTAGAAAGTGGTGAGCAATTTATGGTGGTACAAGACAACGATCCCGCTATGCGTTTTCACCAAGGGGATAATGTTCGCCTGATCTACTTAACCAATAACACGGTGCGAGTAGATAGCGCGTATTAATATTCTTTTGACGGCATAGCTGAAAAAACCTAACTTAGGTAACTAAGTTAGGTTTTTTTAAAGGTAATTACGCTTATTTTTAAGCTGGTTCTTTTGCCCAAAGCTGCTCATTTTCATGCATTTCATATAAGCCATGAGCACGGTTTATAAGTAAGTTTGCAAAGTCGGCTTGGGTTTTATCTCGTGCACCCGCGGTAATAATTTGGTCGGCCTTTAACTGCCACTGCAGTGAAAAATAACGCATGGCATCACGTGCATCTTTTGCTGCAGACGCTTCAGCGTGATCAGTTGGTAAACGACCGGTGATCACCCAGTAGCTTTTACCGTTTTGCGCTTTAAATTTCCAAAGCGCGCATAAAGGCGCTAAAAAACGGCTTTCTTTTTCAAGCAAGGTTTTAGGCATAATGCCTTTTTCAGCTAAATGTTTTTGCGCATTTTGAAAACATTCGCGCTGCCATTGAATTTCTTGTTGCTGAAGTTCAGCTTGCTGCTCTGGTGTTAATGGTTTTTGTTCTTGTTGCTGCATTTTAATAACCTTTTTACTTCTTTGTTTACACTTTAAGGGCATAACAAATAAGGCGCAAGCATAAATAGCGTGCTTAACACCTTATTCACAGCTGTTTGCTGGGTTTTTAAGCAAAGTACACTTACTTTATGTTGTGATCAAACGAACCCACAGCACCTGGGAATACCACTGGCGACTCAATACCCTGTTTATTCACGCTAGCAACTCCAAAATAGTAGTTATCAATAACCACATTTTTTAGGGTAAATTCACTGACCTTATCAACCCATTGACTGTATTGCCATTGTGGTTCACTAGTATATCGCCAGTATATACGATAGCCTGCTACATTTTTATCCTCTGTTGGCTGCCAAGAAAGAGTGGTACTGGCGCGTACGGCACCACTAATTTTCACCTCTTTTGGTGGCGCAGGAGCCCACGCCATTGACGCAAGGCTTACCGCATTTAACGAGGTAAGTTTTGCGGCGTAATCAAAATCCACCCCATCAATAGTATCACCGTACACTACCCCATTTTCGATGCGCAGGTCTTGATGTTGGCGATCATAATGCTCGTTGGTTTCCATAATGCGCACAGCCGCAAAACCCGCATCATTAAACGGACGATGATGCCCGCCTCGTGCAAAACGGTCGAGTCTGTATACCAGCATGGTATCTAAGTTCTCAATGTATTTATCAGCAATGGTGTCTATGTAACGCGCTAAATTACGGCTCGCTGAGTCAACTTCGCCGCCAGTAAAACGACGAGTACGGGCTTGTTCCTTAGTTTCAACTACACGCGTACCTTCAGAAAAAATACGTGCAGTGGTGTTATCGGTTACGCCATTAATGCCGGTAATGTTACCAATCATGTCGTTATTTAAAACACCATGAACCTGCCAGTTATTTTTTTGTGCATAAGCAGTTAAAATTTTACCGCCAAATAAACCTTGCTCTTCACCTGAGAGTGCTGCATATACCACTGAGCCATTAAATGTATATTGCGATAACACCCGTGCCGCTTCAATCACACCGGCAACCCCTGATGCATTATCGTTTGCCCCAGGTGAATCGCTAGTAAAATCCATAACATCACTAACGCGTGAGTCTATATCTCCCGACATCATCACCATACGGTTAGGATCGGTGTTACCGCGCTGAATCGCAATTATGTTAACCACTTCCACGGGTTCAGGAATGCGCTTTTCACCCGAGATGGTTTGTTTTACTTCTAGTATCTCTAAACAGCCACCACACTGTGCCGAAATTGCTTCAAATTCTTTTTTTATCCAGCGTCTTGCCGCGCCAATACCACGGGTATCCGATTTAGTTTCAGATAAAGTATGGCGGGTACCAAAATCCACTAACGTTTGAATATCATCTCCAATACGCTGCGCTGAAATTTGATCTGCAATATTGTGCAATGATGCTTGTTGTGTGGTTTGTGCAGCCACACTATAAAATGACGCGCTACAAACAGATGCAACCGCACTATACTTAATAATCCGAGTAACTAACTTTAAAGGTGAAATTGACATAGCAGTTTAATCCTTATTGTTGATGTTTTTAAAATGACAGCTCTGCAGGTATACAGCAATGCATTTGAGATAGACGTTAAAAACCTCAGGTTAAATTACATTTAATTAACACGCTTAGTTTAGCTATCGCTTGCTCAGTTTCTAGTTTAATAAAAATAATCACTTATGCTGTTTTGTACGTATATTAAAGAGAGAAACACGATTAATCAGCTATCATTTTATATACCCAGTTTAAAAATAATAAGGTGCTGTAAAAATATGAAGAAACACGAAGAATTACCTGAGGATCATGTTGACCCGCTTATGCAGTATTTACATCATGCGATTCGCTTTGCTATTAAAATATTAGCGGTGCTCATGGTGCTAGTTATTTTTTGGAGTATTGCTGATGTAGTATATGTTTTATATATGCGATTGAGCTCTCCCCCTTACTTTTTATTAAACATTGAAGACATTCTGCAAACCTTTGGTGCTTTTATGGTGGTGCTTATTGCGGTAGAAATATTTACCAATATTCGTTTATATTTAGGCTCCAGTTCACTTCCGGTTGAGCTGGTCATTGCCACCGCACTAATGGCTGTGGCGCGTAAAATTATTGTTTTAGATTTAAAATTAGTGACCTCAGAGCAAATTATTGGCCTTGCATTAGTGACTTTAGCCTTAGGTATATCTTACTGGCTGGTAAAAAATAAAACCGGTCATACAAAACTGTAAATCGTTAACTTAACTTAAGATAACAGCTAAATACCTCATTCCCACTGCGCCTTTGCGCTTTACAATGGTATAGTGGGATACCTCTATAAATACTTAATAAGCTTCTAATATGTATCGATTATTTGAACGGATGACTAAACCGTTCCCGGAGCGTTCTCCATCTCAGCCTCCTAATACCTTATTTGCCTTTTGCCGCCATTACACCAAAGGCATGGAACTGTCGTTAGTGCTTATGTCGCTCAGTGCCGCATTATTAGCTATTTTAGAAGTGTCTTTATTTAGTTACATGGGGCAACTGGTTGACTGGCTCGGCGAGTACACCCCTAACGAGCTATTTTCACAGCAACAATCCGAATTAATAAAGATGGGGTTAATGCTCTTGGTCGTGATGCCCATGGTAGTCTTTTTTAGGTCGGCTATTTTACACCAAGCACTGCTGGGCAACTATCCGATGTCGATACGTTGGTTAGCGCACCGTTATTTATTACGCCAAAGTGTTAGCTTTTATCAAAATGAATTTGCCGGAAGAATAGCTACTAAAGTGCTGCAAACCTCATTGGCCGTGCGTGAGTCAGTCACTAAGTTACTTGACGTATTGATGTACATTGCCGTTTATTTTGGCTCAATGGTGTTTTTAGTAGCCGCCTCAGATTGGCGCTTAATGCTGCCGTTATTAGTGTGGTTAGCATTATATATTTGCGTGCAAATTTACTTTGTACCACGGTTAAAAAGCATTGCTAGCTCACAAGCTGATGCACGCTCAGAAATGACTGGCCGTATTGTTGATAGCTACACCAATATTTCAACCATTAAGCTGTTTTCTTATACTCAACGCGAAGAGCAATATGCTAAACAAAGCATGGATGTATTTTTACAGCCTGTATATAAACAAATGCGTTTGGTAACCAGCCTTAACGTGGTTATTCAAAGCTTGAACTATTTACTGGTATTTTCGGTGGCAGCAGTGTCTTTGTATTTATGGTCGTTAAGCGCCATTAGTGCAGGAGCGATTGCCGTGGCATTGAGTTTATCGTTAAGGCTTAATGGTATGGCCCAATGGATCATGTGGGAAATTAGCAGCTTGTTTGAAAACATTGGTACCGTAGCCGATGGCATGCGCACCCTTTCTAATCCTATTGCGGTTGCTGACAAACCAGAAGCCGAAACGTTAAAGGTCACCCAAGGGGCAATCGACTTTAATAATGTATATTTTAACTACGGTAAAGCCGCGAATGAAAATAACCGTGGCCCCGTAATAAACGGATTAAACTTAAACATTAAACCCGGCGAAAAAATCGGCTTAGTGGGTCGTTCTGGCGCGGGTAAATCCACATTAGTTAACTTGTTGCTGCGCTTTTACGACACCGACAAAGGCAGCATTAGTATTGATGGCCAAAATATCACGGATGTAAGCCAAGAAAGCCTTCGCCGCTATATTGCTATGGTTACCCAAGATACATCCCTACTGCATCGTTCAGTAAAAGATAACATTTTATACGGCAGACCCGATGCCACAGAAGCCGAAATGCTCGATGCGACTAAGCAAGCCAAAGCCCTTGATTTTATAACCGATTTAGAAGACAGCAAAGGCAACAAAGGCTTTGATGCGCAAGTAGGCGAACGAGGGGTCACCCTGTCAGGCGGTCAGCGCCAACGTATTGCTATTGCACGCGTACTACTTAAAAACGCACCAATCCTCATACTTGATGAAGCCACCAGCGCTTTAGACTCTGAAGTCGAAGCGGCTATTCAAGCAAGCTTAGATGATTTAATGACAGGTAAAACAGTAATCGCCATTGCCCATCGATTATCGACCATTGCACAAATGGACAGACTCATCGTGCTTGATGAAGGCGGCGTTGTAGAGCAAGGCAGTCACGATGAATTAATTGCCCAAGGCGGCATTTACGCTGCTCTTTGGGCGCATCAAACCGGTGGTTTTATTGGCGTTGAGTAATTAGGTTAACAGGGCAAGCTGAATATTAAGCTTGCCCTGCTTAATGCTACATTCTGTCCTTAGCTATTGATCTTAAATATAATTTATAAGCATTTAGTCGGCATTTTGATACATATGCTTGTTCTTTAAATCATAAAATGCCACATTCCCCGTGTTTTATCATCACGCTTTGAATTTTATTATGTCTTTATTAAGTAAACACAAATACACCCTGTTTGGGGTGCTCGCAATTTTGCTCTGGAGCAGTTTAACTGCCTTTATTCGCGACTTATCAGAACTATTTAGCCCAATTGGTGGCGCTGCTTTAATGTACAGCGTCAGTGCGATTTTTTTAATACTAGTCATGGGTGTACCAAGGCTAAGCAATTACCCAAAACGCTATTTAGTCTTTGGTGGTAGCTTATTTGTTATTTACGAAATGTGTTTAGCGTTATCCCTCGGCTTTGCAAATAGTCGCCAGCAAGCGTTGGAAATGGCGATTATTAACTACCTTTGGCCAGCGTTAACCATTTTATTTTCGATTATTGTTAACCGCACTAAAGTAAGCGTATTAGTCTACCCCAGCATACTGATTGCGTTTTTAGGCGTTGCATGGTGCATTGCAGGTAATAGTGGTTTATCTGTGGAAGTATTAACCGCTAATATTAGTGACAATCCAGTACCCTACTCCATGGCATTTGCAGCGGCGTTTATTTGGGCTGTGTATTGCAGTGTAACGGTAAAACTTAGCGAGGGTAAAAATGCCATTAGTATATTTTTTGCAGCCACGGCAATCTTTTTATGGATAAGTTACGGATTGAGTAATGAACCCAGCTTTGAGTTTAACGTATATTCTAGTTTTACTTTATTGCTGGCAGGGGTGGTTATTGGTGGAGGTTACGCACTATGGAACCAAGCAATCATTGGCGGTAATCTAGTGTTGTTAGGCACCTTGTCTTACTTTACTCCTGTATTGTCTACGCTATTTGCCTCTATTTACTTATCACTATCGCTCACCAACGCATTTTGGCAAGGCGTAGTATTAGTTACATTAGGCTCATTAATGTGTTTTATTGTAACGCGAAAAACAAAGCCAGCCCAATAAAATAAGTAAGCGAAAAGCTAGAGACTGTCTGCTTTTCGCTTTAATCATTTACTTAACTAGCTAATCGCAGTCCTAACAGCACTAACATCACAATGTTTGTAATCACACCGATTAAAAAGAAGTAACTACGCGGGCTGGGGTTTTTCTCGGTGGCAATGGCGTAATACAGTGCCATATGAATTAAACGTGCAATAACGTAAACCCAAATACAGATTGCAAAAACCGAACTGTGGTAATTAATCACAAAGGCAAATAAAACCGTTCCTATAAATAACGCACTATTTTCTAATGTGTTATGAAAGGTGCGATGCGCTCTAAATATAAAACTCTCATGAGATAGGTCTTTATCAATTTTTCCTGGTACAGCCCCAGGCTGTTTGGCTTTACTAAACGTTGCCACTGCCCACTGAACTAACATCATAATTAAATATAAATAAAATGCTATAAACGCTGAATGTGCTATATCGGTCATTGTTTAATCCTTTGTGTTGTTATTAGAGTAGTAGTTACAGCAACTATCAAGCCAAAGATAAGCCACTGATGTATATAGTAATTACTTTTTAGTAAAATAATTTTTTGTAATAGATTCATTCTTTATATAAAACTTACTCTATCACAGCGTCTTGGTATTTTTTTAGAGTCTGAGCGCAACTTAAAACCAGTACTAATTACGTATTTTATAATTTTTATTTGAGCATTTATTCTAAGTGTTGTTTTATAGTGTTACTGATAACGGAACGGTAAAATGAATATGATGAATAAAATAACCAAATGCTTGGTAACCTTAGCGCTATTGAACTGTGTATCAGCGCCCGCTTTTTCAGCTCAATATGAAATCGAAAAAGGTGAAAACTTGGCTAAGTTTGCGCAATACAAAGACGTAGCCACCATTAAACGCAATTTCGCAAAACAAATAGCGCTTAATTACAGTGTATTAAACGCTGATCTTAAACAAACGCTAAGCCAATATAAACTGGTTTTGAATGCGGATCAGCTACCGTCTTTAGGTATGCACACACAACAAAATACTCGTTTAGCAAACAACGCGTTACAACAACTGAAAGGTTTACCACAAAACACCGGTAGTTTGTTACAAGTGCGTTTGGCAAGCGATAAAATGCTTAGCGCTTGGCAGCAAGGCGAACGCCCTTTATTTGCATTTGCACCCGCTGGTGACGATACGCAATGGAGCGAGATTGAAGCGTTCGATCAGTATGGTGACATTCATTATCTTAGTGTTGACCAAATGCCGACCCAACCTGTCTTTATTGTCGAATTAGATCAACAAAAAGTACAAGATGCGGGTATTGCAGTAATGAGAGGAATTTTATCTACTAACAAATTCAGTAAAACCACGGTTAGTCCAAAAAACCAGTTAAGCAATGAACAACCCCTGCAAACTAGTGTATTGAAAAAAATACGCTTAGAAGATGACAAAGAACCTTGGATCTCAGGTGGTGCTGAAATTTATGCCATTGTAACGGGTATCGACCCGACCCGAGATGAACCAATATTAGATATCGTTGATTTACTCTTAATGGAACAAGATGACAACACCAACTATAAAACTCTAGCAATAAAATTATTAGAAATATCAGAGCAAGTAATGGCGAGCATTCCTGATTTACAAGCGCAGGGTTATGCCATTATCCCTATACTGACCAATGAACTACTTAAAGCAATGCCGGATGAGTGGTTTACTAATAATGACGATTATGTTGATGTTTTTTACACGCTGTTTGAAAACAAAGACTATCAAGAATATAAAGGTGCAAGCAGTAATGCGACCATTACGCTGTCTCCTTTAGAAATTAACCCAAGACTAAACTAAGTCATCCCCATTCGCTTAATTATTATTGCGGATGGTATCACTCCCCCATACTTCAATAGCCACCGATTAGCGCTTTAACGTTAACGGGTGGCTTTATCTTAAAGTCATTTTTTGAAAACACGCGTTATATTTAATACCAATCTGCTTGGATATGGGATCTATTTTAACGATAAGAAAATTGCTCTATAACTAGGCAAAATTTTTGATATCTAGTTGTTCTAAATGAAAAATTTTTAACAACGTTAAAGGGTGATTTAATTCGTTAAATTGTTCAAATATTTATGCAGGTTGGTATATTACCCTAACCTTGCGCCACTGATTTACGAAAGCGCATTAATGCAACAATAAAAAACACACTGCCAATAACAGTTAATGCTAAAAAGTAAGGCCAAACTACATCCCACCCTGCTCCTCGGTATAAAATTGCTTGAGCAAATTTTACAAATTGCGTTGTTGGCGCCAATAACATTATATTTTGCACCACCTCAGGCATACTTTCACGCGGCGTAACACCGCCAGAGAGCATTTGTAATGGTAATAAAATTAAGATCATCAATAACCCGAGTTGCGGCATGGTGCGCGCCTGTGTGCCTAACAATATACCCAGCGATGTGGTCGCAAATAAATGAATAGCAACGCCAAATAAAAATAAGCCTGGCGAGCCATGAACAGGCACTTGTAACAAACCTTCGATCACAATAAATAATGAAAACGTAGTCAGTAATAAAATCACTAATCCATTGGCCCAAATTTTCGCCATCACTATTTCAAAGGGGCTTAACGGCATCACTAATAAATGCTCTAATGTGCCGTGTTCGCGTTCACGGATCACCGCGGCGCCAGTTAAAATAATCGAAATCATTGTGATCACGTTCATTAATTCCATCACGCTACCAAACCATACACTTGTCATGTTTGGATTAAACATAATGTGCGCCGATTGCTTTATTGGCAATGAATAAACGGTTCGATAACCTTGCACAAACTCATTTACTTCGCCGTTAATAATAGTTTGAATATAGTTATCACCAATAAATGCTTGCGACATACGCGTAGCATCTATATTTACTTGAATCGTAGGTTGCTTAGCTGCAAGTACATCACGCTCAAAATAAGGCGGTATATTAAGCACAAAAGTATAACGGCCATTATCCATAGCTGAGTCAATATCGCTTAATGAAATACTGTCTGGTGTTTTAAAGTAAGGCTCATAAAAGGCATTAATAATACGCTTAGATAATTGCGATTGGTCGTGATCAACAATAGCAATCGGCGCATTATTTAACTCTATCGACGTGGCTGAAGCCACTACATAAATCAGCCCAGTAAAAGCAAAAAAAACGAATAGCAGCAAAACCTTATCACGCCATAAACTACGCAACTCTTTAATACCTAAATTAATAATGTTTCCGCGACGTTGCATGGCTATTTGTCCTGCTTTGGAAGTAAAAATACACTGGCCAGAGTCAGCACGGGTATAAAAGCGAATAAAGGCAGTAGCTGGGCTGATAAATCAGAAAAATTAAGCGCTTTATTAAAGACCCCTCGACACGCCTCTAAAAAGTAGGTGGTTGGAAACAGTTTGCCAATAATCGCCCCAAACCCTTCCAAGGAAGAAACGGGGTCAATTAGCCCACAAAAGTTAACGGCAATCATCAACACCACCACCGTAGTGGCTGCAAGTGCTGAAATTTGTGTTTTTGTAAAAGCCGAAATTAACAGCCCCACCCCCGTAGTCGCTGTAACGTATAATAATGCAGCCAAACTAAGCGCCCAAAAGCTGCCTTTTAGCGCCACACCAAACACGGTAATAGCAAGTGCGACTAAGCCAAAAAAGCTGATCATACTCACTAAAATGTAAGGCAGCTGTTTGCCAATAATAAATTCCAGCCGATTAACCGGTGTTACATATAAGTTTATGATTGAACCCAACTCTTTTTCGCGCACTACGCCAAGCGCCATCAATATTGCAGGAATAAATACCAATAGTAGTGGAATAACCGCCGGCACCATGGCCTCAATGCTTTTAAAATCTTGGTTATAACGATAGCGAGATTCAATATTAGCTGGCACTAAGTTTGGTACTTGTGCATAAGTGCGCAAAGATAAGTTGGTTAAATAGCTGTAATACACGCCGCTCATATAACCATTAATCGTTTCTGCCCTAAACGGCATAGAACCATCAATCCACACTACAATTTCAGGTTTACGGCCGCGTTTAAATTGCTGAGCAAAGTTAGGTGGAATTTCAACGGCCACGCTTAACTCACCACTGCGCATTCGTTTATCAAGTTCTTGCGGACTTTTAATATCTGCTTTTTGAATAAAGTAACGCGAACCTGCCATATTTTGAATGTAGTTGCGGCTCTCGGGTGATTGGTCTTGATCTAGTACCGCAAAGCTTAAATCTTCAACATCAAATGTAATGCCGTAACCTAAAATAAACAGCAAAATTATCGAGCCCAGCAAAGCAAACGTTAGGCGAATAGGATCACGCCACAACTCTAGCGTTTCGCGATGCGCATAACCAAATAACCGCAACAAACTAAATGTGGGGTTAGTGTTATTTTTACGAGTAGCGGGCGCTGTAGCCAATGCTTTGGGTTTATCCGTTATCGATGCTTGTATCGCCGAGCTTGCTCCCGCTGCATTTACCGCCTCTTCTAAATATTCAATAAAGGCAGCTTCTAGTGTGTCGGTATTACGCGCTTGGCACAGTGCAGCTGGCGTATCGCTGGCAAGTATTTTACCTGCATGCATTAACGAAATTCTATCGCAACGTGCCGCTTCATCCATAAAGTGAGTCGAAATAAAAATAGTCACGCCTTGTTCGCGCGAAAGCTCAATGAGTAGCTGCCAAAAGTCATCCCTTGCAACGGGGTCTACCCCCGATGTGGGCTCATCAAGTATGAGCATTTCAGGGCTATGTACTACCGCAACAGCAAGCGATAAACGCTGGCGAATACCTAGGGGCAAATCGGTAGGAAAATCGTCACTGTATTTTTTAAGGTTAAACCGAGTAATTAAATCTTTAACGCGCGGCTCTATTTTCTCTGCAGGTAAGTGAAATAAACGCGCATGCAATACCAAGTTTTGCTTCACTGTAAGCTCGTTATAAAGCGAAAATGCTTGCGACATAAAACCAACGCGTTTGCGGCTTTCGATGTTATTGGCATCGACCTTTTCACCAAACAATTTTGCTTCGCCACTGGTTGCCGGTTGTAACCCCGTAAGCATTTTCATTGTGGTAGTTTTGCCACAGCCATTTGAGCCTAAAAAGCCAAAAATTTCACCTTGTTCAATACTCAAGCTCACCTTGTTAACAGCGGTAAAATCGCCAAATGTTTTACATAATCCATTTGCTTCTATAGCGAACTGAGTTGTGTTTAAGTCTTGTTTACGAGGTGGCACAACTAACCGCTGATGATCATGGCGATTTTCTTCAGGAAGTAATGCTATAAAGGCTTCATCAAGCGATTCTGTATTAGTTTGCGCTTTCAGGTTTTGTGGGCTGCCCGTACCGATTACTTTTCCATCGTCCATAGCAACTAGCCAATCAAAATCATCGGCTTCTTCCATGTAGGCGGTCGCAACCAGTACGCTCATTTGTGTATTTTCAGCGCGAATACTGTTTATTAATTGCCAAAATTGACGACGCGATAGCGGATCAACTCCGGTAGTTGGCTCATCTAAAATTAATAATTGAGGGTCATGGATCAGTGCGCAGCACAAACCGAGTTTTTGTTTCATCCCACCAGAGAGCTTTTCTGCGGGGCGATCGGCAAATGCCTCTAAGCCTGTACTTTTTAAAAGGTTATTAATTCGTTGTTTTCGCTCGGCTTTATTTTGAGAAAATAGACGACCAAAAAAATCTATATTTTCAAACACAGAAAGTGTTGGATACACATTTTTGCCAAGCCCTTGAGGCATGTAAGCGATGCGTGGCGACACCGTATTACGAAAACCACTGCTGCGCATATTGCCGTTTAATACCTCAACCTCCCCCTCTTGAATCGCCCTTGCCCCCGCTATAAGTGCCAGCAAGCTTGATTTTCCTACGCCATCAGGGCCTATAAACCCGACCATTTTCCCGGCAGGTAATGAAATACTAATGTTGTCCAGCACGCGATTATTAGCATAGCGATGGCTCACCTTAGTAAGCGTAACCACACTTTCACTTGGTGGCTTTTGAATGTTTTTATCGTCGTTATCCATTATTCAGGCACTCGTACCTGTAATGACGTAGGCCAATTTTTTTCAGGCGCTAACAACACATAAGCAAGCCCTGGCACCCCTGTTTTTACTTGTTTGATATGATCTTTTAATAACTGCGAATCGAGCTTTACCTTAACTCTAAACATCAGTTTATCGCGCTCGTTTCGGGTTTCTACCGATTTAGGGGTAAATTGCGCCTGTGCAGATACAAACGTCACTTTAGCCGGCAATGTATACTCGGCAACAGCATCAATAACAATGCGCGCTTGTGAGCCTATTGTTACCTTGCCCGCTTGCGCTGTTGGTAAATATATACTCATATAAACATCGGTTAAATCCAATAACGATAAAACCTTGCCACCACCGCCAAGCACTTCGCCAGGCTCAGCTAATCGATACAATATGCGTCCATTGATTGGTGCTGTTAACGTGCTGTCGGCTATGTTGCTTTGTAATCGCTCAATACGTGCTTGCGCTGCTTCTATTTCAGCATCCGACTGCACAACTTTTACGTTTGCCGCGGTTAAAGCAGCTTGCGCAATAGCAGAGGTGGTTCGTTGTTGATCTACCACTTCTGTTGAAATATGGCCTTTTTCTAATAATTTTGCAGAGCGGCGCAATTCAGTTTGTGCAAAATTAAGCTCACTTTTATGCTGCTCTACAATCGCTAATGCGTATTTACGAGACTCATTAGCAACACGAAGCCCCGCCTGAGCTTCACGTAACTGTGCATTTAAATCATCAGTATCAATAACCGCTAACGTTTGACCCGCTTTGACCATATCGCCTTCTTGCACCATAACATCAACTAAGCGGCCCGGTAATTTTGTAGCAATATCGTACTCAGTCGCTTCAATTCGCCCATTTCCATAGGCAACACTGTCAGGGAGTTGTTCAGCAAATGATGTAGGCTGCAAGGTTTGCCAAGCATACCAGCCAGCCCCCCCCACAATGACCAATACAGCGAGCTTACTCAAAGATTTGAACGTTGATTTAATTGTCATGTGCTAAAACTCCATGTATGTATAAAGTAATGTAAGTGAGGGTAGTCAAGGTAAAAATTTTTAGGATACAGCACGCTATTTGTTATATGAAAGCAACCCTGCTTTGTAAGTACATCAAGGGTAGTTGTAATAAGCGATTTAAACGAACTTAAAAATCCACCGTCACTAATCTACCACTCTCACCGTTAATAAAGATGATGTGGATCAATATAAATTAGAGTTAATGCACTAATTATTAGTGATTTTTTAAAACAACAGGATAAAGGAAAGGGAGAACATCAAGGCACCTACTGAGCGCCTTAATATTAATTATGTCAGCGGCAGATTAGCTTATAATTTTTAGTAACAAAACCCGTTACGTCCTTAATGCTAAGCTAATCAATACCACGCCATGATCTGTGCTTAAATCATCACGCTCAAATTCAGGGTTAATTAAATGACGATCGTAAGTATGGTACTGGCTCACCTCAAAAAAGCTGTCGTCGTAACTTGAGTCAAACTCGCAAGATAACAAAATGTAGTCAAGCACTGAGCTGCTCGCGCCAAAATAATGGGTAGGCTTTCGCTTTAAATCCACTGTATTTTCATTATTTTGATTAGCCAAATTTAATTGCGACTTTGCAAATAACTGCCATGCGTCGTTAAGGCAATATTTTGCAAGGTAAGTGTTACTGTCAAACGTCGGGGCAAAGCGCAGTGTATTTGTTAGTAAATGGCTTAAAACGCCATCAGCTAAGTCGTTGTTAAAATCGCCCATTAAAACCATTGGGTTTTGTGTAGATTCGCGGCGTGCAATGATGTCTATCATCAGTAATGTGGCTTCACTGCCGCGCTGAATAGTTGAGCCCCAACTCCCTGCTATATCGGCTTTTAATAGCTCGATAATATTTTTTTCGGGTGCGAGGTTTTTGTTTTGCTCATCAAGCTCTATCATTGAGCGCTTAGACTTAAAATGCACCACATAACAATCCGTGTTGCCAATATGCGGTAAGGTTATTGTAGCTCTAAGCACCTTTCGGCTAAATGTAAAATCCTCAGTTAAGCCAAGGGTTTTAGCAAGCTCATGGTCATGCTCAACAGTTGCCACTTCAACGATGGGGTATTTAGCAGCAAGCGCTACTACAGGGCGTTTGTAAATAAAGTCGTCGATTACCTGGGGCTCATCTACCACGGCAAAGTACGCATAACCTTGCTCTTTAACTAATTCTTTAAGCGACTCAATACTAAATACTTCTTGAAAGCCAATCACATCAGGCTGATGCTCGGTTAAGTAATTAATAAGCCAACGCTGCTTTTTAGCCCACTGCTCTGTGGTGTATATACGTTCAAATTCATAATAGGCATTAGGCGGCTCAAGGTAATTAAACAAATTAAAAGTGGCAATTTTAAGAATCGTATCAGTAATAACCGAATCGTCTGCTGTGGTGTTTAAAGGTGTTTTAGTGTGTGATTCAAGGTTGCTGATAAGGCTGCCCTACTTAAAATATGAAAAATGATTATAGCGGGTTATGGCTATAGTAATCTAATCGGTGAAAATTTTTCAATATCAAATTCATAGTGTTAATTTACACTAACTTATCATTTTTTAAGGCACACGGTCATTATGGGTTACTCAAACTTCGGCACTAAATTTACTCAACCTAATGGTATTACTCAGTTAATGGAAGATTTAGGCGATGCTAAAAACAGTAACAATCCAAATATTGTTATGCTCGGTGGTGGTAATCCGGCCCTAGTGCCTGAGGTTAATGATATTTTTATCAATGAGTTACAAAAGCTTGTTGCTAATAATACACTTTCCAACGTATTTGGACTTTACGATGGCCCTACGGGTAATGATGCATTTCGTGCAGCTCTGGCCAAGCAACTAAAAAGTGAATACTCATGGGATTTAACCGCAAATAATATAGCGCTTGGTAATGGCAGCCAAGCCAATTTTTTTGTGTTATTTAATCTGTTAGCTGGCAGTATGCCTGATGGAGGCCATAAAAAGGTTTTATTTCCGCTGGCACCTGAATATGTAGGCTATGCAGATCAAGGCTTAACTGACGATATGTTTGTAGCAATAAAGCCCGATATCGAAATTTTAAATACTGAAAGTGGCTCAAACCAATTTAAATATACCATTAATCTTAAAGCTGTTGAGCAAGTATTAGCAAGCGACAGCAGCATTAGCGCACTGTGTGTATCGCGCCCGACTAACCCAACAGGCAATGTCATTACTGATGAAGGAGTACAGCATCTCGATTTATTGGCTAAGCAATATAATATCCCACTGATCATTGATAACGCCTACGGCGACCCATTCCCTGGGTGTATTTATACCGACGCAAACTTAACCTGGAACTCAAACACTATTTTATGCATGTCACTTTCAAAGCTTGGCCTACCGGGTTTGCGAACCGGTATTGTAGTGGCTAACAATGACATAATTAAAGCCATTGGCCGTATAAATGGCAGTATGGTTTTATCGCCAAACAGTTTTGGCCCAAGTTTAGTAACGCGCCTTATTAATGAAGATGAACTCCTTCCGCTGTGTAAAAATTCAGTGCTGCCTTTTTATCGAGAAAAAGCACAAACAGCAATGAACTTGTTTGATGAAATATTTGCCCACCTCCCCGTTTACTTACACAAAGTAGAAGGCGCATTTTTTATGTGGCTGTGGTTTAAAGAGGCAAAAATAACCAGCGAACAACTTTACCAAAAGCTCAAAGAGCAGGATGTTTATATTATTCCCGGGCATAATTTTTTTATTGGTATTGATGATGCTTGGGCACACAAACACCAGTGTATTCGCATTAATTATGCAACCGATGCCAGCACTTTGCGAAAAGGCTTAGAGGCCATTAAAGCCGTGATGGCATGAATTGATATTTAGGGCATTCAAACCCTTTGCTTGAATACAGTGCGTGCAAAGCGTTTATAGTGCCTATAGTTATTGGCATAAACCTGTGAACAATTTAAGGTTATTCAGTCATTCTTTAAGTCGTTAAATAAGTCCTAAACTGAGGTAAGCAGTTATTACTTTTATTTGTTGATTGTACTAATTTTGTGCAAACGCGCCACACCCCCTTTAAATTTATACATAAGTTGGTATGCTACGCGACCTTTTTTAACATATGATTATCATCAAAAAAGGGTTTGCCAAGGGGCGGCTATCGCTGCAAGGCACTTAATATAAGTGGCAGCAATAATACAGGCATCGCGTTATAAAACGTTAGATGTAACTTTAAATAGCAATATACAAAAGTACTATTAAGGTCAATTATGCGATTAGGACCAGGACTACTCGTCACCGCTGCCTTCATTGGACCAGGGACTATTACGACTGCCAGCGTGGCAGGTGCAAACTTTGGTTTTGCACTAATATGGACATTACTGTTTTCAGTTATTGCCACCATATTATTACAATCTATGGCGGCGCGCCTTGGCGTAGCCACCGGGCAAGATTTAGCGCAAGCGCTAAGAGCTCACATTGAAACGCCCCTATTTAAATCTCTCGCTATATTTTTAGTGATCAGCGCCATTGGAGTAGGTAGTGCCGCCTACGAGGCTGGCAACCTTAGCGGTGCCAGCATGGGATTAATTGAAATATTCCCTCATGTTAATGCCCAGCTTTGGACGCCACTCATTGCATTTTTAAGTGCGGTGTTACTTTACAGCGGTAAACACAAAGTCGTTGAAAACGCGCTTATTTTATTAGTGATTTTAATGAGCCTAGTGTTTATCTCTACACTTGTTATGGCTGCTCCCTCGCTGAGTGATGTGTTAGCAGGGTTTATTCCTAGTATGCCTGAGGGTTCAATTACCACCGTATTGGCATTAGTGGGCACCACCATAGTGCCGTATAACTTATTTTTACACTCAGGTGTTTTAGCTGCAAGACACGACAGCAAAAGTGATAAGCAAAAAGTTATTAAGCAAACTAATGTAGATACGGGTGTGTCTATCACCTTAGGTGGCGTGATCACGCTGGCAATTTTATCAACCGCGTCAGTGGCATTTTATGGCACAGATGCAGGGCAAATTAGCGCTGCCAACATGGCGGTACAACTTGAGCCATTACTTGGCGATGCTGCCCATTACTTTTTTGCTATTGGCTTATTTGCAGCAGGTTTAACCAGCGCAATAACAGCTCCCCTTGCCGGTGCATATGCAGTATGTGGCATGTTAGGTTGGTCAAATAAAATGGATAACACCCGCTTTAAAAGTGTCGCCATTGTTATTTTATTATTTGGTGCGGCGGTAGCATCTCTGGGTTTAGACCCTGTTGCCGTGATAATTTTTGCCCAAGCAGCTAATGGCCTATTACTGCCTATTGTAACCACCTACCTAGTGTGGCTGGTTAACCAAAAATCAGTAATGGGCAAATACACCAACTCAATGTTGGTAAACTTACTTACTTTACCGATGTTAGTGCTTATTTTTGGCTTAAGTGGTTACAAGCTGTTTAGTTTGATTTTTTGATATCACGACGCAATTTATTCACACAAAAGCCGCTATATTAATAGCGGCTTTTTACATTGCAGACCAATACTGACTTAAAAGCCGTGATGCGCTGCCTTGTGCTTATTTTCCTTAATAAGTTTTGCAAATACATAACCCCCTACTGCACCTGCACATAATTGCGCATAAAAACCCCAACCTCTTGCACCTGCAATAATAGTAATATTCATAATAGATTCAATCGCAATTAACGCCGTTGCAAACGCCACCACACCAGCAATAACAAATAGTTGTGTACCTTGCTTGTTCATTTTTTTAGCAATAAACCAAGTAACTAATAAAAACGCGATGGCAAGTGCTACAGCAATAATAGCGCCATAGGTCGGTAGCAAGCCAAGCCAATCTTCAAGGATTAAGTTAACACGGTCATTAAGACTCACTACAACACCTACATTAACTAATTGATTGACAACGTATTGACTATGAAACAAGCTAGCAAGAGTGAATGTAAGTAACCAAGAAACTAAAAATGACGGGAGTATACGTGTTAAAAACTGCATGGTTATCTCAACTTAAAATAAAACTTTTTCCTTACACTAGCAAAGGCTTGCAGGGTAAACAATCTCTATATTGTATTACGCTACTGTCACTTTTAGCGTTTTCTTGTCACGCCAGTGCAGAGTTACCAACACAGCAATACACAGCTAGTACTTTAGCAACAGGGCTCAATTCACCGTGGAGCATGGTTAAACTCCCAAACAATACCTGGTTAATCACCGAGCGTGATGGCCATGTTGTTATCATTAAAAACAACCAACAAACCCGAGTTAAAATAAACTTCGAGGGCTTATACGTTGCAGGGCAAGGTGGTTTACTTGATGTAGTGCTTTCGCCAAATTACAGTGAATCAAAAGAAATTATATTCACTTACGCCCAAGGTGAGCTTGATGCAAACAGGCTAGTAATAGCCAAAGCCACGTTTGATGGTGCGCAATTTTCAACGCCAAAAATTATTTATAAAGTCGCCACCGATAAAGGCACACCGCAGCATTATTCTGGCCGCGCGCTTGTGCTGCCTGATAATACCTTATTATTTTCAAGTGGTGATGGTTTTGACTACCGCGAGCAAGCACAGGTTATTACCAGTCAACTTGGCAAAACATTACGCATAAACTTAAACGGCACAATACCAAGCGATAACCCGTTTATTAGTCACAAAAACGCTAACTCGCATGCCATTTATTCACTCGGGCACCGTAACTTGCAAGGCTTGGTTTATGATCACGATACACAGCAAATTATTAGCCACGAACACGGCCCCGCTGGCGGTGACGAACTCAATTATTTAACAGCTGGCACCAATTACGGCTGGCCAGTAATAACCAACGGTGACGATTATTCACAAGCACGTATTTCCCCCTTTAGAGATTACCCTGGAATGGCTAAACCAGCCGTAGATTGGACGCCCTCAATCGCCCCATCAGGCATGGCATATTATGGCTCTAAGCATACAGCCTTCCCTTCACTGCAACGCCACGTGCTTATTACTACATTGGTCGATAAAAAGCTCTACAGTATTAATTTAGCGAATGGTGAATACACCCAGACTCATATTTTTCCAGAAGCCACAGGCAGGCTCAGAGATGTGTTTGTCACTGCTGAAGGTAATGTAGCGATATTAACGGATGGAAAAGAGGCAAAGTTAATGTTGTTTAAAGCAAATTAATTTACAAAGAGGATAAGAGACGCTGCGCTTTTAGAGGAAAGTAGCGGCTTGAATTAAGCCGCTTTAATAACTTTAAGAACTCTGTTGGGTGGCGCCTTCTGCTTAACCAACCTACTTTTTAACGTAGGTCGGATAAGTGGCGAAGCCACGCCATCCGACAAAAATGATGAATTTACTTGGGGCAACCCGATTTATCATGCTGTGCTTAATATGCAATATAACGGCTTTTAAGTCGCTTTTGTAAATTTAAGTTCTGATATGTGAAGTTAATATTTGCTCATTTTGGTCTTCAACCAAATAATCTTTAAATAAATCATTACACTGCGTAGTTTGCATCAACTAGTTGACTAACAACAATATTTGAAATGTTTTCTTTAGACTTTAACCAAAGCTCAACGTCTGCTCTATCTTGGTTAGTCGCCGAACCGTAACGATTAACAGAACAAATAAAGCCACTGAATGACTTACAGTCACCTCCACCAGCAATACAAAGTTTTCTTTTATCGATGAATTCTAAAAGCTCATCTAGTAATAAATCAAATTCCGCTTCTGTAGCATTTAAATTACAAGTAAATTCAAAACCTAGAATAGCAAATTCATCTAAATACAACTTTTTGCGTAATCGTCTACTTTTAGTACTCATAAATATCCTTTGGCATATGACGCCAACTTATTAATCTGCCAATGAGGTACATAGAGTAAGTTATAAGGAAGAAAAATCCAAAGATAACTTACTATTTAACAAATAGTTAGAACTTAACTAATTACGCTCAATTGTTATCTGAGTACTTTTTAATGAAGATATTTATTCACAAAGAGGATAAGAGACGCTGCGCTTTTAGAGGAATATAATGGCTTAAATTAAGCCGCTTGGAGAAATTTAAGTTCTGATGTCTGAAGTCAAGATTTGACCCCTTTGGTTTTTTGGCGCAGCCAGTGAGTGGTTTTCCGATGACTTGGTTTGTTAGTTTTCAATTTTGTCAGCAATTCTACCATTAATAAATAGTATTCCATTTTTTACAAGTACATCTCCATTCCAGATAGAACCATAGTATGTATCATCAAGATACAAGTCCTTCTCATACTTCCCAACGATCTTTAAAATATGTATCTTCTCGGAAGTCCCGAACTTTATCGTATGGGTTAAGGGCGAGAGAGAGCTTTTACCAATAGTTTCTATAGGAATTAATTTTTCACTATATGGTTCAATGATTGTTACATCTAAACCTGGGTGTATTACGTGATACTCAAACGAATCACCAACCTTTTTTCCTTCATCAGCACCAGTAACTCCGTAAATACTTGCACATCCAGATACAAACATGATTAAGCTAATACAAAATAGTCTCAAAATTGACCCCATAAATTTCCTTGAAAACTAACGCCTCACTCACCGGAATTTTGGGAGCGAAGCGAGTAAAATTTCCGCGTGCAGTGACTTGTTATAAGCCGGTTTTTCACAAATCGAACCCTATTAGCTCTGAAATTAGGATTTTTTGAAAGCATACGATCTTTTTCATTGGGTAAATGGTTGTATTACTAGGAAATTTGACTGTTGGGTGGACTATCATGTTTCGTAAAATTCTCATACATTCCACTACTTTGTCATATTCAAGCCCATCACCCACCTTTTGCATTACTTGCGCTTTAAACTCTTCATCCATGTTACACAGATATTTAGATATTTTTGATTCACCATTTTGTGCTTGGTGCCTACGCCCAAGATATTCTAATACTTTGAAATATGAAATAAACCTTGCATCTTCTTTAAAACGATATGCTTCAGCAACTAAGGAGAATAATTTACTTCTATTTTTGGATTTGTGCTCAGTACCTTCAAGTCCCATTAAATCATCGACAAGATCATTTAGTGACGGCTGATCAAAACCAAAATCATCTTCCCACTCATCAGTTGTATCATCAGGTTTAAATACATCGTCAGGCATAATAAAGGAGTTACCTTTTGATAGAATTTTGTTTATGAGAACCTTTGAATATTGAAATATTGCACTAGCTTTTGTTTCCTTGCAGCTAAATGAAATTGATATGTAATGGTACATATCATTATCTATGTAATAACTTTTCATGAATGGATTTTTACAGCCAATAACTAAAATTGCAAAGTCACTAGGAGAGCCAATGCGAACTTTCACATTGTCAATGTTAGTTGATACTTCATAACCACCACTATGAGAGTCGAGGAACTTGTCACCATCAACTTTGAAAATAAATTCGTAGCAATTATTAAGCCTTAAGCCATTAAAACCTATCCTTTTCACATCAAGGCGCTTGAGAAACTGATTTGCTTCAACAAGATGACTATCGTTCAAGTCAGACTTATCTTGCAGTAGGTCGATCACAGCCTCAGGTATTTCGACAGTTTCATTCTCAGTTTTTACAACTTTATTTTCTATATCGATTTGCACACTGATACTTCCTAAGGTTTATAACGCCAAGCTAGGCGGAAAAATACAGTTAGGCTAAACTGCGCGAAGCGCGAGCCAACTGTAATTTTTCCGTTTAAGCGCCTTGTTATGTGAATTATTTACCGTACCTGCGAATTACTGATACTTTACCATTTTCTAACTCAAGAACATCTAGTACCACTTTGTTATAGCTAAACTCTGAGCCGTCTGAACGTAAGCCTGTAGCGGAGAAAGTATGTTTAAGTGCTATGGAATTATAACCAACAATATACTCAAGAATTTTTGCTTTATAATCGGTATGAACACCTAGATATCGAGACATACCTTCACGCATTAATTTTTTACCATCAGGCTCTCTTGAGTCATCTGGCGCATTAGGAAAATGTTGATTACCAACATCATCAGTTAAGAATGACAAGTAAATCTCTAAGTCTTCTTTAGATGCTCCTGGTTGTTGTGTATTAGTCATTGCTTGATGGTATTGCTTAACAAAATTCTCATAATCAAATTTATCATCACTCGCAAAAGCAATGGTTGAAATTAGAGAGATTGAAATAGCTAGAATTGAAATATATTTGTTCATTGGTACTCCTTACCGTGAGATTCACATAACGAGCCTGTAGAATAACTCGTTTTTAATTTATTTTTATTGATGCATTAACCATAGCCGAGTTCCTATTTTGA